>NZ_JAGPXW010000020.1:0-123841 GCF_018070365.1 Micromonospora sp. D93
GCTATGGCCAGGTCTACCAGGGCTTGGCGGGCCTCGGTGTCCAGGTCGACGGCGGTCAGGGCGGCCAGGGCGGTGTCGGTGAGTGTGACGATCCGCTGTTCGGTACGGGCCAGCGCACCGCTCCCCGAGATCACCTCGCGGAGCCGGGCTACCCCCTGCTCGTCCAGCTCCGGGTCGCCGAGCCGGCTGAGCAGCAGCTCGCGGCCCGCGTCGTCGGTGGCCTCCACGGTCGCCGCCACCAGGTAGGTGCGCTTGCCCTCGCGCAGATCGTCCCCGGCCGGCTTGCCGGTCAGCGTCGGGTCGCCGAAGACCCCCAGCACGTCGTCGCGGAGCTGGAACGCCTCGCCCAGCGGCAGCCCGTACGCCGAGTAGGCCGTCCGGACGTCCTCCGCCGCGTCGGCCAGTGCGGCGCCGAGCAGCATCGGACGCTCGACGGTGTACTTCGCGGACTTGTACCGGGCGACCTTGCTGGCCCGTTCCACCGAGGTGTCCCCGGTGACCTGCGTCAGCACGTCGAGGTACTGCCCGACGGTGACCTCGGTGCGCATCTCGTCGAAGACCGGCCGGGCCCGGGCCAACGCCCACAGGTCCAGGCCCGCGGAGTGCAGCAGCTCGTCGGACCAGACCAGGCACAGGTCACCGAGCAGGATGGCCGCGGCGTCGCCGAAACCGTCCGGGTCGCCGCCCCAGCCGGCCTCCCGGTGCCGGGTGGCGAACCGTCGGTGTACCGCGGGTTCGCCGCGACGGGTGTCGGAACGGTCCATCAGGTCGTCGTGGATCAGGGCGCTGGCCTGGACGAACTCCAGCGCGGCCAGGGCGGTGAGCACCTGGTCGCCGTCCACCCCGCCGGCCCCCCGGAACCCCCAGTACGCGAATGCTGGACGCAGCCGCTTGCCGCCACCGAGCACGAACGCCTCGATCGCCTCGGCCACCGGACCCAGCGCGTCGTCCACGGCGGCGAGCCGGACCCGTTGGCCAGCCAGGAACTCGGTGAGAGCCTTGTCGACCCGCTGCCGTAGGCCGGCGCGGTCGACGGGGGACACGGGAGCAGCGTGGGTCACGCCCCGACGCTAGCCGGTCGTCATGGCTCGCGCTCGACCGCCACGCGTAGTCCCGCCGGTGCGGCCGGGACCCCTCCGCCCAGCCGGTCGCGCGCCGGCCAGCGCGGCGCGGCCCGGCCCGGTGGCCCGTGTCGAGCCGGCCCGACGGGTGGCCGCGGCGGCCTCGACGAACGCCACCAGCGGCACGTCCAGGACGACGGCGAGCCAGCCGAGCCAGAAACCGCCAGGCACGCGACGCTGTCGTTCCCACCGGGAAATCTCGTGCCGACTCAGCGTCGGCACCCCGGCGGCGGCACACAACTCGGCGGCGGCTCGCTGCTGGCTCCAGCCCCGGGCCAGTCGGCACCGGGCCAGCAACGGCCCGAGCTGCGCGGGGCGCGGCGATGCGGGCGGGATCATGGGTCCTCCTGGCGGGCGTCGGTGCGGTGAGGACCCACCCGCCCGACCGGACGGGACCGGCATCACCGCTCGGTTGCTGACCCCCGCGCGGGACCCCGGGCCACCCCCGCCGCCCCTCCCGCACCACCCATTCCTACCCCGGAGGTACGACGTCTTTTCCGCACGCCGGACCCGGGCGCTCGGGCACGCCGGACCCGGGCGCACCGGACGGTGCCGGACGCTGGGGTGGGAAGGGCCTGGGTCCTGGTGGCATCGACCGCTAGAGTCGGGTCGTGGCGCTCGGTCTTCCCTCGACACTCCCCAATCCGCAGCCGGCGATCGGGGAGCTCATCCGTGAGCGCCAGCCGACCTTCTCGTTCGAGTTCTTCCCGCCCAAGACCGAGGCGGGGGAGCAGCTGCTCTGGCAGGCCATCCGCGAGCTGGAGTCCCTGCGCCCGTCGTTCGTGTCGATCACGTACGGCGCCGGCGGCTCGACCCGGGACACCACAGTGGCGGTGACCGAGCGGATCGCCACCGAGACCACACTGCTGCCGATGGCCCACCTGACCGCGGTCAACCACTCCGTCGCCGAGCTGCGGCACGTGGTCGGCCGGCTCGCCGGGGTGGGCGTGCGCAACGTGCTGGCCGTTCGTGGCGACCCCCCGGGCAACCCGGGCGGTGAGTGGATCCGCCACCCCGAGGGCGTGGACTACGCCGAGGACCTGGTCCGGCTGGTGCGCAACGCCGGTGACTTCAGCGTCGGCGTGGCGGCCTTCCCGTACAAGCACCCCCGCTCGCCGGACGTGGCCAGCGACACCGCCCAGTTCGTCCGCAAGTGTCGGGCCGGCGCGGAGTTCGCGGTCACGCAGATGTTCTTCGACGCCGACGACTACCTGCGGCTACGTGACCGGGTGGCCGCTGCCGGCTGTGACACCCCGATCCTGGCCGGGGTGATGCCGGTGACCCAGTTCAGCACCATCGAGCGGTCAGTGCAGCTGTCCGGCGCGCCGTTCCCACGGGTGTTGGCGGCCCGCTTCGAGCGCGTCGCCGACGACCCGGACGCCGTCCGCCGGCTCGGCATCGAGCAGGCCAGCGAGATGTGCCGCCGGCTGCTGGACGAGGGCGTGCCGGGAATCCACTTCATCACCCTCAACCGGTCCACCGCGACCCGCGAGGTCTGGCAGAACCTGAAAGCCGGCGCCCGCGTGTGAACGCTGCGCCTGCGACACCTGTTGCCCGGCACGACGGTTGATCCGTGGTGGGCACACAGCTGAACTGGGATCAGTACGCCACGGCGTGGGCGCGGTTGCACGGTGGGTTCGACCCTCGGGTCGCGGCGCCGGTGGTGCGCGCCTGGCTGCGATTCGCGTACCACGTCGGATATGTGCTGGGCCGGCTGCGGGTCAGCCCCACCGCGGTCACCGTGGCCGGGGTGCTGCTCTGCTTCTGCGTACCGTTGCTGGTGGGCCGGCCGGGGGACGGGCCGTTCCTCGGCGCGCTGTTCGTGCTGCTCGCCGCCGTGGCGGACAGCGTGGACGGTGCGGTGGCGGTCGCCACCGGTCGCACGACCCGGCTCGGCTACGTCTACGACTCGGTCGCCGACCGCCTCGGTGAGGTGGCGTGGCTGCTGGCGTTCTGGCTGTTGGGCGCGCCGGGTGGGCTGGTCGTGGCGGGGGGCGCGTTGTCCTGGCTGCACGAGTACGTCCGGGCGCGGGCGGTTGCCGCCGGCATGCGGGAGATCGGCGCGGTGACCGTGGGCGAACGCCCCACCCGGGTCTCGGTGGCGCTGGCCGGTCTGCTGGTCGCCGGGCTGGCCGGGCTGATCGAGCCGGACCTGGCCGCCGGCACCATCACCATGGCGACAGCGGTCTGGGTGCTGCTGGCCGGCTTCGGCCTGGGGCAACTGCTCTCCAGCATCCGCCGCGCCCTGCTCGACGCCGGCTGAGCGGCCCACCCCGACGCCGGCCGGAACAGACGCCGGCCGACGCCAACTGAAGGGTCTACCAGGCCGGGCCGATCTCGTCGGCGACGATCTGCGCGGAGAGGGTCACCATCGGCAACCCGCCGCCCGGGTGGGTGGAGCCGCCCACCAGCCACAGCCCGTTCGCCGGGCCACGGTTGGCCGGGCGGAGCAGCCCACCGGCGGTGCCGTAGATCGAGCCACCTGGCGCGCCGGTCGCCGCGTCCAGGTCGGCGGGGGTGCGGATCTCGCGGAACAGCAGCCGGTCGCGCACGTCCACGCCGCGCCGCGCCAGCACGTCCAGGATCCGGTCGGCGTACGCGTCGGCCAGCCCCGGGCGTCGCCAGTCGACAGCACCCGCCGCGCTGCCCTGCCGAGGGGCGTTGACCAGCACGAACCACGCCTCGTGTCCGGCTGGGCGGACCATCGGGTCGTCGGCCACTGTGACGAACACCGCCGGGTCGGCCGCCGGCCGGGCCCGTACGCCCCGCCCGGGGTCACCGAAGACCGCGTCGAACTCGGCGTCGTAGTCATCCGGGAAGAAGACGTTGTGGTGGGCCAGCCCGGTGCTGCCGGAGACGCCGAGCAGCAGCACGAAGCCGGCGAGGCTGCGGTCGGTCAGCCCGGCCAGCCGACGCGCGTGCGGCAGCAGGTCACGGTAGACGGTGAGCGCGTCCACGTTGGCCACCACCACGTCGGCGGGCACCGGGGCGGTGACGCCGGCGAGGCGTACCCCGTGCACCCGGCCGCCGGTGGCGTCGATCCGGGTGACAGTGGCGTCGGTCTGCACGACCACGCCGAGGTCCAGGCAGCGCGTGAGCAGCGCGTCGGCGAGCGTGCCCAGCCCGCCGCGCAGGTACCAGCCGCCGAAGGTCAGCTCGGCGTAGGGGACCGCGACCAGCGCCGCCGGTGCCCGGCGTGGGTCGGCGCCGGTGTAGGTGGCGTACCGGTCCAGCAGCATCCGCAGCCGCGGGTCGGACAGGTGCCGGCGGCCCAGGCCGCGCAGGCTGCGGCCCGGGGCGATGGCGGCCAGGTCGCCGACGCGCCAGGCCAGCGACGCGAGGTCGCGGGGAGAATCGACGGTACGGCGCAGGATGTCCCGCGAGGAGGCCTGCCACACGCGCGCCGCCCGCCGCCACAGCCGCTGCCAGTCGGCTGCCGCCCGGTCGCCGAGGGCGGCCCCGATCCGGGCGGTGAACTCCACCGGGTCGGCGCACGAGTCCAGGGTCGGGCCACCGTCTGGAAAGACGTGCCGGACGATCGGGTCCAGCGGGACCAGGTCCAGGTATTCGTCGAGCTTCGCCCCGGTCGCCTCGAACAGGTCGTGGAAGACCTCGGGCAGGGTGAGCAGGCTCGGCCCGGTGTCGAAGTGGAACGACCCGGCCGGGGTGTCGTGCGCGTACCGGCCGAGCTTGCCGCCGACCGTGTCGGCCCGCTCGAAGACGGTCACCTGGTGCCCGGTGGCGGCCAGCCGGGCGGCGGTGGCGAGGCCACCCACCCCGGCGCCGACGACCACGATCCGCGCCATGCCGCGCCTCCTAGCTGACCGGGCGGCCCCGCCAGGTCAGGCGGCGTCGCTTTCGCAGATGGTACGACCGCAGGGTCAGCCAACCGAGGACCACGACCGACACGGGGTGTGCGAGCGCGTCGGGCCACCACCGGCCTCCGGTCGCGCGGGCGGTGAGCACCCGTCCGGTCACCCCGAGCAGGTACGCGCCGAGCGCCACCATTGACACCCGGGGAGCCGTCGTGGCGAACCCCAGCGCGATCAGCGGTGGGGCGGTGTAGAGCAGCAACAGCGCCGTCAGCACGGCCGCCGCCGTGCCCGGGTGCCCGAACGACGCCCACAGCGACTTCGAGTACCCGTCGCGCAGTTGCGGCCAGTCGTCGTACATCCGGCAGGTGGCCAGTCGGGAACCGTCGGCCAGGGCGATCCGCCCGCCGGCCCGCTTGACCGCCCGGGCCAGCTCGACGTCCTCCAGGATCTTGTCGGCGACCGCGGCGTGCCCGCCGGCGGCGGTGTAGCCGGCCCGGTCCACCACCAGGAACTGCCCGCCAGCCGCGGCCAGCGACGGCCGCGGTGAGCGTTCCATCGCGCGCAGCGGCAGGAAGGTCAGCCAGAGCCACTGCAACAGCGGCTGCACCAACCGGTCGGCCGCCGTCGCCACCACGATCCGGGGGTACGGCGACAGCAGCGTCACGCGGGCGGCGCGCAGTTCGGTGACGGCCGCGGCCACGGCGTGCGGGGCGAGCACCACGTCGGCGTCGACGAAGACCAGCGCTGTGGCGTCCGGGTCGGCCCGGGTGGCCAGCTGCCAGCAGGCGTGCGGCTTGCCCAGCCAGCCCGGCGGTGGGGCGACCCCGGTGAGCAGCGTGACCCGGGGGTCGTCGCCGGCCACCGCGCGGACCACGTCGGCGGTGCCGTCGGTGGACCCGTCGTCGAGGACCACGACGCGCAGCCCGGGTACGCCGCGCTGGGCGAGCAGGGCGCGCAGGCAGGGCGTGACCCGGGTGGCCTCGTCGCGCAGCGGCAGCAGCACCGCCACCGGCTCGTCGACCTCGTCGGGCCGGTCGGTGGGCCTGCGCAGCCAGCGGGCGGCGTTGAGCCAGGTGTGCCCGGTCAACGCGGCGACGGCGATCAGCAGGGCGAGCAGGACGGTCATCGGGTCGCGTCGACCCCGGGGCGGTGTGGCTGGTGGGCCTCCCGACCGGGGTCACCGCCCCGGCGGGCACGCAGGAGGGTCACCACCAGGGGTACGGCGGTCACCGACATGCCGGCGGCGCCCCAGAGCGCCGAGGCGGGCAGGTCGAGGAAGACGGCGTGGGCCAGGATGCTGGAGAAGTACGTCCACAGGTAGAGCGCGACCATCGGGTGGTCCCGCCGATCGGTGTGCTCGACGGCAGGCCCGGCCAGCGGGCGCAGCGCGCTCATCAGCAGCACCGCGAAGAGCAGCCAGCCCAGGTAGTTGCTGACCGGGATGCCGGCCAGGCCGGGCAGGGCCGGGGTGGCGTCGCGCCAGACCCAGTAGCCCTCGGCCACCATCTGCGGGTCGAGGAAGAGGTCCCAGGCGGCCAGCCCCACCGTGGCCAGCGCGATCCGCCCCACCCATCGACCCACCGTCGGCCCGCTGCCGCCGGCTGTCGGCCCGCTGCTACTGGCCGTTGTGGCGTTGCCGCCGGTCAGTCGGACCGCTGCCAGCCACGCCGGCCAGGCCATCCAGGTCCAGGCCAGCGGAATGATCAGTGGCACACCGGCCAGCTTGGGGCCCAGCTCGCCGGAGTAGTCGTAGCTGCCGAACGGCACGCCGGTTGCCACCCCGATCGCCTCGATCGCGAACCCGCCGCCGCTGGCCACCGCGACCAGCGCCGCCGCCACCCGTGGGCCTCGGCTGAGCAGCGCGTGGCCGACCGAGAGCAGCCAACCGAGGACGACGGTGGCCACTGTGAGCCCGGCCCGGGTGGCACCGGTGGTGAGCGGGTAGCAGATCTGGGCGAACACCAGGACGGCGAGCAGCGTCCAGGAGATCCGCCGGGTCATGACGCCGGTGGCTCGAGCGGCAGATCGCGACCGAGTACGCCGAACGGCCGCTCGTCGCCGGGGAAGTGGAAGTCGCGCAGCACGTCGACGAAGCCGAACCGTCGGTACAACCGCCAGGCCCGCGAGGTCTGCTCGTCGGCCTCCGGGGTGGACAGCAGCACGGTGTCGCCCTCCGCCATGCCGAGCAGCGCGCGCAGCTGACCGGTGCCCAGGCCGTGCCCCTGCGCCGGTGGCCGGACGTGCAGCTCGACCACCTCGAAGCAGTGGGTGAGCCAGCGCGTGCGGGTCGGGGCGTCCAACGCACGGTGCACCTGGTCGTGCCACCACTGACCGGAGGCGCCCAGGTAGCCGTAGCCGAAGCCGGCGAGGTGACCCTCGCTGGTCAGGCTGGCGACCGCCCGGAAACCCGGTCGGCGGACGTGGGTGGCGATGTAACCGCGTCGAGCCTCCAGCAGGTCGGTGCGGTATCCCATCGCCTCGCCGTAGACGGCCACCACGTCGTCCAGCCGCCGGACGAGATCGTCCGGCGTCCAGCGCACCAACCTCATGCCCGTCCACCCTTCATCATTTCCGGGCCACCCTCGGCGACCCACCCGAGCACCGACCGGTCGCCGACCACGTCGCGCACCTCGAACCGGGCGAACAGCTCCTCGGCGTACCAGCCCGCGGTGGGGGTTCGCATGATCGCCGCCCGATGCTCCGGGTGACGGTACGCGAACGCCACCAGGTCCGTCGGATCACGCCACACGCTCACCGTGCCCTGCCAGCCCAACGGCGCCTCTCCGACCCCGAACCGGGCCAGCAGCCCGGGCGCGTCGCGCAGGGCGGCGGCCACCGGCGGGATCGCCCGCCAGAAGGTGGCCGCCCGGCGGGCCCGCAGCCGAGCCCGGGTCAGTGCCAGCACCGGGCCGGTGACCCGGCCGCCCGACGGGTCGCCGAACGGCTGCTGGCCGGACCACTCGCCCCGACTGGTCAACGGGCGCAGGTCGACCCGGGCCTGGGCGTGGGCGATGCGGGCCCAGGCCCGCCCGACCGAAGAGTCGTCGAAGCCGGCCGCCGCGGCGGGGGAGTCCCAGACGGTCAGCGCCGCCCACCGGGTCAGGTCGGTGTCCCTCGGCCCGAAGTCGGTGCCGGTCCCGGTGCCCAGCAGCTTGCCGAACCGAACGCCCGGGAGGGCCCGCAACCGGCGTGGATCCAGTGCCATCCGGGTCAGCGCCCGGGTCAGCGCGCCGCGGGAGGTCCGCCACACGTGCAGCGTGACCAGCTCCGGAGCCGCGCTGCTGGTTCGCTCGCTCCGCTCGCTCACGCCTCCGCTTCGCGGCGGCGCGAGCGCGTCGCTGCTGTGCCTGCTGGTTCGCTCGCTCCGCTCGCTCACGCCACCTCGGCCGGGGTGCCGGCGGTGACCCGCAGCAGTTCGGCGTAGGTGGTCGGGAAGACCGCCTGGGGTACGCCGCCAGCGGCCCAGATCTCCGGGTGCGCCGCCAGCGCGGTGTCCACCAGGGTGCGCAGCGGGTGCGGGTGCCCGAGCGGGGCGACCCCGCCGATCGGCTGTCCGGTGTGGGCCCGGACGAACTCCGGGGTGGCCCGGCGTAGCCGGGTGACGCCGATCGATGCCGCCAGGCCGGCGGTGTCGACCCGGTGTGCGCCGGAGGTGAGGACGAGCAGCGGCGTGTCGTCCGCGTCGAAGATCAGTGAGTTGGCGATCTGACCGACCTCGACGTCGAGCGCGTCGGCGGCGGCTGCGGCGGTGTGCACCGCGTCGGGCAGCAGACGGACCATGCTGGGCTCGCCCGCGCCGTCGAGCGTGCCGGCGGTGGTGAGCGCGTCCTGCACCGCTCGTACGTTCGGGTGTGGCTGCATGTCGTCATTCTTCCCGGTTCGCCGGTGTGGGTTCACCCGGCCGGCACGCTCAGCGCGTCACACGTTGCATTTTCGTCGGAGGGGAGGTGTACTGTCAGCAGCAGTTAGAACGAGTGTTCGATTGCCTCGAACGCCCGTTCCAACCAGCCGGAGCGCGGCGTTTCGCGGCGCCACCTCCGGGCGGTGCGGCTCCGCGGGCCGCACCAGGGTTTCCGGGCAGTCGCGAGCCTGGTCCCAACAGGCAGGAGCGTCGCCCGCCGCCCACGACCCCCGGGCAGCGGGCGACGCACCCGCCGGTCCGCCGGCCGGGTGTGGTGTGGGGAAGCATCCACACCCGGCCGGCCACACCCGGTGCGTCTTCCTCCGCACCACCCGACCTCGGCGTCTCGTCGGCGGCATCAGCCGCCGGAGTGACGTCTCGGCCACGTGGAGGAGAGACATCCATGCCGACCAACCCGGCTCAGGCACCGACGGTGCCGGCGCACGTGCTGCCGCACCGCACCCCCGCCCAGCTCCTCATGTTGGCCCGCCGTGGGCTGGTCGAGGCCGGCCAGACCCGACCTGACGGCCTGCGCTACGCGGCTGCCCACCTGGCGGCCCTGCGCGCGGCGGCCGCCCTGCTCGCCGCCCGGGCCCGCCCCGCGCCGAGTCGGCGCAACCGGATCACCAGCGTCTGGGTCCTCCTCTGCGCTGTCGCTCCGGAGCTCGACGAGTGGTCCCGGTTCTTCGCCGCGGGGGCCAGCAAGCGCGCCGCCGCCGAGGCCGGCATCCCCCGGGTGGTCAACGCCCGAGAGGCCGACGATCTGCTCCGCGCCGCCGAACAGTTCGTCACGGTGGTGGAAACCGCGCTCGGCGTGGCCCACCAACCGGCCCTGGACGGCCTCGCCGCCTGATCCCGCCGTGCCACCGGCCGTCCCTCGGGGGGAGCCGGACGGCCGGTGGCACGGCGTGCCGGTCCTGATCTGATCCACAGCAACGACGGGGGAGTTGGTCCAATGGCGGGCCGCATGGTGGTCGGTTCCGCCGCGCTGGCCGATCTGGTGCGCCCGGCGAGCGCACCCGACCCGGTCGGTGGGCACCGGGTGCTGCCGGTGGTGCCCGAGCTGACCGGTCTGCTGCCCAACCGGGGCCTGCGCCGGGGCAGCACCATAGCGGTCGCCGCCGGCCAGCCCCGCCGCAGTGGCGGCACCTCACTGATGTTGGCACTGCTCGCCGAGGCGTCCCGGGCCGGCTCGTGGTGCGCCGTGGTCGGGGTGCCGACGTTCGGCGCGAGCGCCGCCGCCGAGCTGGGCATCGCTCTGGACCGGCTGGCCCTGGTGCCGAACCCCGGCCCCGAGTGGGCCACCGTGGTCGCCGCGCTGATCGACGGGGTGGACGTCGTGGTCACCACAGTGCCGGCCTCGGTTTCCGCCTCGGTCGCCACCCGGTTGGCCGCCCGGGCCCGGCAGCGCGGCAGCGTGCTCGTCCCGTACGGCCGGTGGGACGGCGCGGACGTGACGCTGCAGGTGGTCCGTGGAGTCTGGGAGGGGCTCGGGCTGGGCCGGGGGCGGTTGCGCCGCCGGGAGATCACCGTCTCGGCGCGCGGGCGCGGGGCGGCCGCCCGACCCAAGGAGATCAAGGTCTGGCTCCCGGGTGACGAGCTGACCCGGGTGATCCCTCGTACGCTGCCGTCGCCCGTGGGCCGATCGGCCGCGCCACTCGCCCTGGTTGGTCGGGGGTGACCGGCGCGCCGGCACGAACTCTGTTGCTGTGGTGCCCGGACTGGCCGGTGCTCGCCGCCGAGATCGTCGACGGGGTGCCGGCGACCGGCCCGGTCGCCGTGCTGCACGCCAACCGGGTGGTCGCCTGTTCCGAGCGGGCTCGCGCCGAGGGGGTGCGTCGAGGGCTGCGCAAGCGGGAGGCACAGGGTCGCTGCCCACAGCTCACCGTCGTGGAGTACGACCTCGGCCGGGACGCCCGGGCGTTCGAGCCGGTGGTCGCCGCGGTGGAGGAGTTGGTCGCCGGGGTCGAGGTGGTCCGTCCGGGTGCCTGCGCGGTGGCCGCCCGGGGGCCGGGCCGTTACCTCGGCGGCGAGGAGGCGGCCGCCGAGCGGATCATCGAGCACGTGGCCCAGTCCTGCCTGGTGGAGAGCCAGGTCGGCATCGCCGACGGGGTGTTCGCGGCCGGGTTGGCCGCTCGCGCCGGCCGGGTGGTGGCGCCGGGCGGGACACCGGAGTTCCTGGCCGGGTTGCCGGTCGAGGCACTCGGCCGGTCGGCGCTGGCCGATCTGCTGCGCCGGCTGGGGGTGCGAACCCTCGGCGACTTCGCCGCGTTGCCGGCCGGCGACGTGTTGGCCCGGTTCGGGTTCGACGGTGCGCTGGCCCATCGACTGGCCGCCGGGCGGGACCACCGCCCACTCGCCGTCCGGCAGCCGCCGGCCGACCTGACGGTGACCGCGGAGCAGGACGAGCCGATCGACCGGGTCGACGCGGCGGCGTTCGTGGCCCGGGCGTTGGCCGAGCAGCTGCACGAGCGGCTGGCCGGGCACGGGCTGGCCTGCACCCGGCTCGGCATCGAGGCGGTCACCGAGCACGGGCAGGAGCTGCACCGGGTGTGGCGGCACGATGGCCTGCTCACCGCCGCGGCCATCGCCGACCGGGTGCGCTGGCAGCTCGACGGGTGGCTCTCCGGCAGCAACGGTCGCGCCGGCGCCCGACCGTCCCGACCGACGGCCGGCATCATCCGGCTGCGACTGATCCCGGACGGGGTGATCGCCCAGGCCGGTCTGCAGGCCGGCCTCTGGGGGGAGACCGGCGAGGAGCGGGAACGCGCGCACCGGGCGTTGAGCCGGGTGCAGGGCATCCTCGGTCCGGAGGCGGTGGTCACCGCGGTGCTCGGTGGTGGGCGTTCCCCGGCCGACCAGGTGCGACTGGTGCCGTGGGGCGACGAACGACTTCCCGCGCGCCCCGACGCTCCGCCGTGGCCGGGTCGGCTCCCGGCGCCCGCGCCGGCGGTGGTGCTGCCCAGTCCGCTCGCGGCGACAGTGCACGACGCCGCGGGTGAGCCGGTGGTGATCAGCGCGCGGTTGGCGGTGAGCGCCCCACCGGCCCGGCTGGTGGTCGGCACCGGCCAGCCGGCGGAGATCGTGGGCTGGGCCGGCCCGTGGCCGGTGGACGAGCGGTGGTGGGCGCCGGTCGAGGCCCGTCGTCGGGCCCGGTTCCAGGTCAGCCTGGCCGACGGTGCCGCCCTGCTGCTGGCCGTCGAGGCCGGGCAGTGGCTGGTGGAGGCGATCTATGACTGAGCCGGTGTTTCCCAGGTCGGAGGCGGGTGCGCGATGAGCTTCCGCAACTCGAATATGCCCTGGTCGGAGCTGGAGCGGGTGCTCTCCGGCCGGGCCGGTGGCGGCTCCGGCCGGTCGAGCGGGCGGTCCCGCGAGGAGCGGCACCTGCACGTGGTGGACCCACTCGCCGTGGACGCCGACGGCGGTGACTCCCCGGCCTGGAGCCGCCGCCGCGAGCAGTACCAGCCGCCGGAGGTGACCCGCCCCGACGGCGTGGTGCCCTACGCCGAGCTGCACGCGCACACCAACTTCAGCTTCCTCGACGGCGCCAGTCATCCGGAGGAGTTGGCCGAGGAGGCAGCCCGGCTGGGGCTCACCGCGCTCGCCGTCACCGACCACGACGGTTTCTACGGGGTGGTCCGCTTCGCCGAGGCGGCTCGTACGTTGGGTCTGCCGACCATCTTCGGCGCGGAGCTGTCCCTCGGCCTGCCCGGCCCGCAGAACGGCGAGCCCGACCCGAACGGCGCGCACCTGCTGGTGCTCGCGCACGGTCACGAGGGGTACGCCCGGCTGGCCACCACCATCGCCCGCGCCCAGCTACGCGGCGGTGAGAAGGGCCGCCCGGAGTACGGGGACCTGGAGGAGGTCGCCGCCGAGCTGCGTGACCACGTGCTGGTGCTGACCGGCTGTCGCAAGGGGCACGTGCCGGGGGCGCTGCTCACCGAGGGGGTGGACGCGGCGGCCCGTGAGCTGGACCGGCTGACCGCGCTCTTCGGCGCGGAGACGGTGGCCGTGGAGCTGACCGACCACGGCCATCCCGTCGACGCCGACCGCAACGACGCGCTCGCCGATCTGGCCGCCGCGGCCGGGTTGCCGACGGTGGCCAGCAACAACGTGCACTACGCCAGCCCCGGTCGGCGTCGGCTGGCCACCACCGTCGCCGCGGTCCGGGCCCGACGCAGCCTGGACGAGATCGACGGCTGGTTGCCCGCGGCGGCCACCGCCCACCTGCGCAGCGGCGCGGAGATGGCGGCCCGGTTCGCCGCGTACCCGGGTGCGGTGGCGCGGGCCGCCGAGTTCGGCGCCGAGTTGGCCTTCGACCTCCAACTCGTCGCGCCGCAGCTACCGGCGTACCCGGTGCCGCCGGGGCACACCGAGATGAGCTGGCTGCGGAAGCTGACAGCTGACGGTGCGCACGAGCGCTACGGGCCGCCGCAGGCGCACCCGACGGCGTACGCGCAACTCGACCACGAACTGAACATGATCGAGGAGCTGGGTTTCCCCGGCTACTTCCTGGTGGTCTACGACATCGTCACGTTCTGCCGCGACCAGGACATCTACTGCCAGGGTCGGGGTTCGGCGGCCAACTCGGCGGTCTGCTACGCGTTGCGGATCACCAATGTGGACGCGGTCCGGCACCAGTTGCTCTTCGAGCGGTTCCTCGCCCCGGAACGGGACGGCCCACCGGACATCGACGTGGACATCGAGTCCGACCGCCGGGAGGAGGTGATCCAGCACGTCTACACCCGCTACGGCCGGGAGCACGCCGCCCAGGTCGCCAACGTCATCTCCTACCGGCCCCGGTCGGCCGTGCGGGACGTGGCCAAGGCGTTCGGCTACTCGCCGGGGCAGCAGGACGCCTGGAGCAAGCAGATCGACAGGTGGGGCTCGGTCGCCACTGTCGATGTCGAGAACATTCCCGAGCAGGTGGTGGAGTACGCCAACGAGTTGCAGACGTTCCCACGGCACCTGGGCATCCACTCCGGCGGCATGGTGATCTGCGACCGGCCGGTGATCGAGGTGTGCCCGGTGGAGTGGGGGCGGATGCCCGGGCGCAGCGTCCTGCAGTGGGACAAGGACGACTGCGCCGCGGTGGGCCTGGTCAAGTTCGATCTGCTCGGCCTGGGCATGCTCTCCGCCCTGCACTACGGCTACGACATGATCGGGTCCCGGCTCGACCTGGGCGACATGACCCTGGACGACCCGGAGGTCTACGACATGCTCTGCCGGGCCGACTCGGTAGGGGTGTTCCAGGTGGAGAGTCGGGCCCAGATGGCCACCCTGCCCCGGCTCAAGCCCCGCGAGTTCTACGACCTGGTGATCGAGGTGGCGTTGATCCGTCCCGGCCCGATCCAGGGTGGTTCGGTGCACCCGTTCATCCGGCGCAAGAACGGCCAGGAGCCGGTGACCTTCGCGCATCCGCTGATGCGCAACGCCCTGGAGAAGACCCTGGGTGTGCCGTTGTTCCAGGAGCAGCTGATGCAGCTCGCCATCGACCTGGCCGGCTTCGACGCGGCCGAGGCCGACCAGCTGCGCCGGGCGATGGGCGCCAAGCGGTCGGTCGAGCGGATGAACCGGATCGCAGACCGGCTCTACGCCGGGATGGCCGAGCGGGGCATCGCCGGTGAGCTGGCCGACGACGTCTACCGCAAACTCACCGCGTTCGCCAGCTACGGCTTCCCGGAGAGCCACGCGATGAGCTTCGCCTACCTGGTCTACGCCAGTTCCTGGCTCAAGCGCTACCACCCGGCGCCGTTCCTGGCCGCGCTGCTCAACGCCCAGCCGATGGGCTTCTACTCGCCGCAGACCCTTGTCGACGACGCCCGTCGGCACGGGGTGGAGGTCCGTCGTCCGGACATCAATGCCAGTGGGGCGAAGGCGGTGCTGGAGTCCACCCCGGAGACCCGGTGGGGCAGCGGGCCGGGGGAGCCACCGCACGCCTGGGGGTTGGGCGGCCCGGCCGTCCGGCTCGGCCTGTCCAGCGTGCGGACCCTCGGCGCCGACGTGGCCGAACGGATCGAGGCCGAGCGGGTCGCCGGTGGGCCGTACCGCGACATGCCGGACCTGGCCCGGCGACTCGGTCTCACCGCCGCGCAGCTGGAGGCGTTGGCCACCGCGGACGCCTTCGCCTGTTTCGGGTTGACCCGGCGGCAGGCGCTGTGGGCTGCCGGTGCGGCGGCGCAGGACCGGCCGGGTCGGCTGCCCGGCACGGTGACCGGCGCGGCGGCGCCCACGCTGCCCGGGATGGAAGCGGTGGACCGGCTGGTCGCCGACGTGTGGGCCACCGGGTTGTCGCCGGAGAGCCATCCCGCCCAGTTCATCCGGGGTCAGCTCGACGTGCTCGGCGCGGTGCCGATCGCCCGGCTCGGCCGGGTGGAGCCGGGGCAACGGATCCGGGTCGGTGGCATCGTCACCCACCGGCAACGCCCGGCGACCGCGGGCGGGGTCACCTTCCTCAACCTGGAGGACGAGACGGGGATGCTCAACGTCACCTGTTCGCCGGGGCTGTGGCAGCGCTACCGGCGGGTGGCGCGGACCAGCGCCGCGCTGGTGGTCCGGGGGCGGTTGCAGCGGCACGAGGGGGTGACCAACCTGGTCGCCGACCGACTGGACGCCATCGAGCCACCGGTGCGTCCGGCCTCCCGTGACTTCCGCTGATTCAGTGATCCACATTACGGTTTCCCGAGCCGTCGAGCGGGAGACTCGTTCCGAGCGGGCAGAGCGGCCCGTGATCCGTGAGGGGGAACGACAGTGACGGGAAATCACGCGTACACCGGTGGAATCGCCAACGCCCGGCGGACCCGACTGGGCACCGGCTGGGTGCCGTCGCACCTCGCCGACCCCCGCGAGTACGAGGTGACGAACGGTCCGGTGGCCAACGAGCGTCGGTCCCGGGCGGAGGACGAGGCCGAGGGCACCGAGGCCTGACCGACCGCCGCACCACGCACCGATCGGGCGTGTGGTGGCGCGCCCGCCACACGCCCGCACCGCCGTTGGGCCGGGTGACTAGGCTCGGCCGGGTGGAGCAGACCCGAGGCAGGTTCGCCGAGCCGCCGCTGACACCCCGTACCGCCGTGATCTGGTCGGTGCTCCGCGCCGAACTGGACCGGCGCGGCGACGCCGAGCTCACAGTGCTGGACGTGGGCGGCGGCACCGGCGGTTTCGCCGTTCCGCTGGCCCGCGCCGGGCATCGGGTCACCGTCGTCGACGCCAGCCCCGACGCGCTCGCCGCGCTCACCCGCCGCGCCGCCGAGGCCGGGGTGGCCGACCGGATCGCCGCCGTGCAGGGCGACGGTGACGCCCTCGCCGGGCTGGTCGAGCCGGCCGGCGTCGACCTGGTGCTCTGCCATGCCGTGCTGGAGGTGGTCGACGACCCGACGCCGGTGGTGGCCGCGCTGGCCACCGCGCTGCGCCCGGGCGGAGCGGCCAGTGTGCTGGTGGCCGGCCGGGCCGCCGCCGTGCTGGGCCGCGCGATGAACGGGCACCTGGACGTCGCGACCACCCTGGCCGCCGATCCGGCCGGCACCGCGGGACCGCGGGACATGCTGCGCCGACGTTACGACGCCGCCGGTGCCGCCGCGCTGCTCGGCGCCGCCGGGCTGGTGGTCGAGGAGATCCACGGGGTACGCGTGCTTGCCGACCTGCTGCCGGCCGCTGTCGCCGACGGGCAGTCGGCCGCCCTGATCGAGTTGGAACGTGCGCTGGCCGGCCAACCGCCGTACCGGGATCTGGCCGCCCAACTGCACCTGTTCGCCCGCCGGCCGGCATGATCGCCGAGGCCGGTGACGTGCCGGCGCCGCTGGAGATCCTCGGGCCGGACCACGGCGGCGGCTGCCTCGCCGACGTGCTGCCCAGCGCGCTGGCCGTGTTGGGCGTGCCCGGTTCGCCCGATCCGCTCGGGCTCGTGCCCGCGTTGGCCGGGGTACGCCGGATCGCCGTGCTGCTGGTCGACGGGCTCGGGTGGTACCAGCTGCCGACCGCCGCGCCGTACGCGCCGACCCTCGCCGGGCTCGCCGCGACGGTGGCCCGGCCGCTCATCGCCGGTTTCCCGTCCACCACCCCGACCAGCCTGGTGTCGCTGGGCACCGGTGTCGCGCCGGGCGCGCACGGGGTGCTCGGCTTCACCGTGCGGGTGCCCGGCACCGATCGGGTGCTCACCCACACCGACTGGGCCACCGATCCGTCGCCACTGCGCTGGCAGCCGGTGCCCACCCAGTTGGAGCGGGCCCGCGCCGCCGGCGTGACGACGACAGTGGTGAGTCGGCCGGAGTTCGGCGGCAGCGGGTTGACGCTGGCCGCCAACCGGGGTGGCGACTTCCGGGGCGCCGCCGGCGGGGACGCGGTGGCCACCGCCATGCTCGCCGCGCTGTCCGCCGGGGCCAGGCCCACACTGGTCTCCGGCTACCACGCCGACCTGGACCGGCACGGCCACGTCAGCGGCGTCGACTCGGCGCCCTGGCGGGTCGCCGCCGCCGAGGTGGACGCCCTGGTCGCCCGGCTGGTCGACGGGCTGCCGTCGGACGCGGCGCTGTTGGTGACCGCCGACCACGGGCAGCTCGACATCCCCGCCGCGCACCGCTTCGACCTGGACACCGATCCGCGACTGCGGGCCGGGGTGCGGCTGGTGGCCGGCGAGGCCCGGGTGCGCTACCTGCACGTCGAGCCGGGCGCGGTCGAGGACGTGCGGGCCACCTGGTCGGAGGTGCTGGGCGCCGCAGCCCGGGTACGCACCCGCGCCGAGATGGTGGCCACCGGCTGGTTCGGGCCGGTGCCCGAGGAGCACCTGGGCCGGATCGGCGACGTGGTGGTGACCTGCAACGACACGTACGCGGTCATGGCCAGTCGCACCGAGCGGCCGATGGCGTCGAAGCTGGTGGCCTACCACGGGTCGGACACCGCCGCCGAGCTGACCGTGCCGCTGCTGGTGGTCCGGGGCTGATCCGGGGACGGTTCGGCCCGCTGGCCGATGGTGGTGTCGTACCCCCGGGTTAACCTGCCGGGATGGGCCGCAGTCAGTCGTTGCCCCGGGGCGACGATCCGCGCTTCGGGCCGGACGCCGACGACTCCACCAGCCCGATCCTGCACGTCGACATGGACGCCTTCTTCGCCGCCGTCGAGGTGCGCCGCCGCCCCGAGTTGCGCGGCCAGCCGGTGGTCGTCGGCGGCGTCGGGCCGCGCGGGGTGGTCAGCTCGGCCAGCTACGAGGCCCGCCGGTACGGCGTACGCAGCGCGATGCCGACCAGTCAGGCCCGGGCCCGCTGCCCCCACGCGGTCTACCTGCCACCGGATTTCTCCGCCTACACGGCCGCCTCCCGGGCCGTCATGCAGATCTTCCGGGACGTCACGCCGCTGGTCGAGCCGCTCTCCCTCGACGAGGCGTTTCTCGACGTGACAGGTGCCCGTCGGCTCTTCGGCTCCCCGGCCACCATCGCCCGGCTGATCCGTCGCCGGGTCGCCGACGAGCAGGCGCTGACCTGCTCGGTAGGGGTGGCGTCGACGAAGTTCGTGGCCAAGCTGGGCTCCACCCGGGCCAAGCCGGACGGCCTGCTGGTCGTGCCCCCGGGGCAGGTGCTCGACTTCCTGCACCCGCTGCCGGTGGACGCCCTGTGGGGGGTGGGGGAGCGCGCCGCCGAGGCGCTGCGCCGGCTCGGCCTGACCACCGTCGGCGACCTTGCCGAGGCGCCGGTGGGCATGCTCCGCAGAGCCGTCGGTGCCGCCTCGGCGTCGCACCTGCACGAGTTGGCCTGGGGGCGCGACCCGCGCGGGGTCAGTCCCGAGCACGTCGACAAGTCGATAGGCGCCGAGGTGACCTTCGACGTCGACGTGGCCGACCCGCTGGAGATCCGCCGTGCGTTGCTCGCGCTCAGCACGAAGGTCGGCGTCCGGTTGCGCGGCTCCGGTCAGGTCGGGCGCACCGTCTCGCTCAAGGTCCGGCTGGCCGACTTTCGCACCGTCAGCCGATCTCGCACCCTGGACGTTCCCACCGACACCGCCCGCGAGATGTTCGAAACGGTCTGGGCGCTCTACACCGCCTTGGACCCGGGTGAGCGGATCCGACTCGTCGGTGTCCGGGTGGAGGGGCTCTCCTCGGCGCAGGGTGCTCCCCGGCAACTCACCCTCGGCGCGCCCGAGCGCGGTTGGCGCGAAGCGGAAGCTGCCGCGGACGCCGCCGCTGCCCGTTTCGGGCGGTCCGTCATAGGTCCGGCCAGTCTGATGGGCGACCGTGACGCTCGTCGAAACGAAAATCCACCCCGCCCATAGGTCGTCCCGCTTTCCGACGCGCGACCCCCCTCGTAGACTTGCGGGTAAGCAGCCGGTTGGCTGCCACGGTCTGTCGGCCCGAGTGGGCCCGACCAACGTGACCGGGGAGGAGTGCCGTGCCGCTCTCGGAGCACGAGCAGCGGCTGTTCGAGCAGATCGAGCGGTCGCTTGCCGAGGACCCCAAATTCGCCTCGGCCGTGCGCGCCAGCGATCCGCGCTTTCATGCGCGGCGTCGCCTGCTCGTCGCCGCCGGCGTCATCATCGCTGGCTTGGCTCTACTGGTCTATGGCGCGGTGATCAAGACTCCACCGCTGGCGGTGGCGGGCTTCGTCGTCATGCTGGCGTCGGCGGCGTTCGCGGTGCAGTCGCACCGGCGGGCGCAGTCACCCGACCTGCACGTGGTGGGCGGCACGACGAGTCGTCGTCGTCCCCGCGGCGGTGGCCGATCCGGTCGCCGGTCGTCAATCCTGGACCGCATGGAGGACAGGTGGCGGCAGCGCCCGGAGGGGCACCGCTGAGCCGGTCCCGCCGCTGAGGCGGGCCGTACGCCGCGACGAGCGGTCGCCGGGCACCAGCCCCCGGCGACCTCTGTGGTATCCGCGCGCCCTTCTCCGCTGCGCGCCGTCTCCGCCGCGCCCCCTCCCGCATGATCGTGCTCGATCCTGGAAGTAGTGGCATCGTGCGCGAGGCGAAGGGCCTCTTTCCTGGATCGAGCACGACCTTGGGTGGCCCGCCCGTAGTCGGTGAGCCGCCGCGCCCCCGGTCGCATCCGCACAGGACGACGTCGACCCGACGAACCCCACCCCGGCGCCGGGGTGGGGTTCGGTCAGCGAGCGGCCCGGTCGGCCAGCAGCCGTCGAGGGTTCCACCGCAGCAGTCGGTACCGGGTCCGCCCGGTGAGCGCCACCATTCGGCCGGACCTGTCCGCCAGGGTGGTGCGCCACCGCAGCAGCACCGAGGGCGGCAGCACGGCGGCGAGCAGGCGGGTCCGTCTGTCCGCCCGCGTGGCGAGTGCCCCACGGACGGCGCGTAGCGCCGGCAGCAACCGCTCACCGGTCAGCGGATCCCGCGCGTAGCGGGCCCGTTCCTCCGCCCGGCCGAGCAGCCGCGCCGACCCGATCGCGGCGTCGTCGTCGAGGGCGTCCCGGACAAGCCGGTCCGCGGTCGCCCTGGGCGTCTCGGTCAGATCAACCGGGACCCGGAAGTCCACGAGCGTGTCGAGCAGCTCCGACCAGGCGGCGTGCGCGTCCGCGCGGGCCCGGTTGGCGTCCACGCCGACCACCACCTGTCGCGCCCCCGGCTCGCTGTCGCCGTCGACCCCGGCGGAGGCCATCGCCCCGCTCACCTCGCGGCCACCCCGTCGACGGCGCAGCGCCATCCGGCGCAGAGCGGGCACCGCGAGCAGTGCCAGCAGGGCCACCAGACCCGCCGCCCACCAGGGCCAGACCGGTGGCTGCTCGTTCGGCGTCGTCCCACCGAGAGCAAGCCCGTCGTCGGTGTCCCGGTCGGCGTTGTCCGAGCCGGCCGGCCCGGCCGAGGCTTCCGGGCCCGTCGGGGTGCCCGTGACGCCGGTGTCCGGGCTGGTCGGCTCCGCCGCGTCAGTGTCCGGCGCCCAGGCCGACCGGGTGGAGCCGGGCACCCCGTACGCCGGGGTGGCGTCGAACGGCACCCAACCCGCCCCGTCGAAGTAGACCTCGGTCCAGGCGTGCAGGTTGAGGTTGGTCAACGTGAAGGTGTCACCGTCGCGCTTGCTGCCGTTGGTGAACCCGAACGCCACCCGCGCCGGGATACCGGCCGCGCGGACGAGCCAGGCCATCGCGGCGGCGTACTGCTGGCAGTAGCCGACCTTGTTCGTCAGAAAATTGACGATGTCCTGACCGCTGCTGCCGCTCTCGGTGCTCAACCGGTAGCTGAACCCGTTGTCCGCCGAGAAGTGCTGGTAGATCGCCAACACCCGGTCGTAGTCCGTCCGCTTGCCCTGGACCAACCCCTTGACCAAGTCCTCCACCTCGGGCACCGCCCCGGGAGTGGCGGTCATCTGTCGGCGTACCGGATGGTCGGTCGGCAGTGGTTGCGCGCCCCGCAGCGAGGTGGGCGTGAAGGTCGAGCGGACGTAGTCGAAGGAGTACTTCCGCCCCCGGGAGTTCTCCCGGTTGGAGAAGACGACCTGCTGGTTGGTGTCGTAGAGCCAGTTGTCGCTGAGGTCGTCGGTGCGGGTCGGCTCGGCGTACACCGGCATCAGCGACATGTTCAGGTTCTTGGTGACCTCGACGGTCGCCTGGTAGGTGGTCTGCTTCACGCCCTGGCCGGCGCGGTCGGCCGGATCCGGGAGGTCCCGGTTGACCGACCGGCCGCTGGGGTTGCGCGCCTGGAAACCACTGGGGCGCAGCTCGTCGGCGACCGCGTAACGCAGGTAGAACGGGCTCTGCTCGGACGTCTTCACCTTGACCAGGTCGGCTACCTGGGACTGGTTGAGCTGGCCGGCGAGCGAGGCGAACAGGTCGATCCGACCCGACGTGCCGCCCGAGCCGGCCCCGTTGCCGTTGCCGTTGCCCGGCGTTCGGCTGAGCGAGTCGAGCAGGCCGCCGGTCATGCCGGGCACCGCCAGCGGCAGCGCCACCGCCAGGGCCACCCCGACCGCCGCGAGCCGGCGGCCGGCGGACGCCAACGGCGAGGCCTCCCACACGTCGACGTCGCGGCCGTCACCTGTGAACCGGCGCCCGAAGCGGCGTACCCGGTCGACGTTGTCGGTGACCAGCAGCCAGAGGTAACCGGCGGCGCCCACCACGAACGGCGCCGCGGGGACGCTGTCCACGTAGACGGCGACCGGCACCGAGTAGATCGCGAGCATCGGCAGACCCGCCAGTGCGGGCCGGCGCAGCCCCACGGCCAGGACGTCCACCAGCACGGCGACCCCGCCGACGCCGAGCACGGCGATGAACAGCAGCGGGTCCGTGTCCGGGACCTCGACCCCGTACGAGCGCATGTCCTGCATGGAGCCGGCGAGCAGATCGCCGAAGTACGCGAACGTGCCCGGGGTGGGCAGGATCGCGAGCAACTCCTCACCGCTGGGGAACAGCCAGGTCAGGGCGAGCATCAGGCCGGCCAGCATGCCCAGCACCTGACCCCACAGCGGTGCTCGGGCGAGGCGGGTCAACGCGGCGACCCCGGCCACCACGGCGACCGCGATGATGGACTCGATCAACCACGTCCAGCCCTGGAAGATGGCCGACAGCGGCGCGGCGGCCAGCAGCGTGGCAGCGGCCGCCACCACGCCGATGTTCCGACTGCTGATCATGAGGGGAGCCTTCCGTTCATCGCACACCACCGGCGACCGTCTCGGCCAGCGCGGCCCGCAGGGCGAACCCCTGGGCACCTCGGCCGACCTGCGGCCACAGCGTCGGCAGCCGGCCGCCGTGGTCGACGCCGACCACCCGCCAGCCGCTCTGCAGCATGGCGAGGACGGCGGCCGCGTGGGCGTGCTCCGCCTCGGCCCGGGCCTTCTCCGGCAGGCTGAGCCAGGTGGAGCTGTTCAGGAGGAAGCCGACGCAGGTGGCGCCGTTGCCCCGCAGCCCGGCCAGCAACTCCGCCTCGGCCACGCTCACCGTGCCGAACAGGCCGATGATCAGACCGCCGTCGGCGCGTTGGCGGACCCGCTGCACGAGGCCGGTGAGCTCGGCGCGCTGATCCAGTCGTACCTCCGCGAGGTGGTCGAGCAGCGCACCGTCCCCGCCGGCCTCCGAGGCGTCCACATCCGCCCCCGAGCCGGTGACCAGGCGCAACTTGTAACCGGCCTGCCGCAGGTGGACGGCGATGCTCGCGGCGGCCGAGACCGACCACTCGAAACTGGCCGTCGGCCCCTCGCCGCGGTGCCCGTACGCCCGGGTGTCCAGGACGACTGTGG
Organism: Micromonospora sp. D93; assembly: GCF_018070365.1. Taxonomy (NCBI): domain Bacteria; kingdom Bacillati; phylum Actinomycetota; class Actinomycetes; order Micromonosporales; family Micromonosporaceae; genus Micromonospora; species Micromonospora sp. D93. The sequence goes on from NZ_JAGPXW010000020.1 coordinate 23,002, forward strand.
CCCGGCTCTCCCACGGTTGTTCCTCGCGGCGCACCATCAGCTCGCCGGTGCGGGCCGTGGACTTCCAGTGCACCCGGCGCAGGTCGTCGCCGCGCCGGTACTCCCGGGTCGCCGCGTCGTCCTCGCCGTGCACCGCCACCGAGCGGGCCCGGCTGTCGCCGCTGCCCGCGTACTCCCCGGGAAGCCGGACCGACGGCAGTGGGGTGACCTGCGGGATGACCGTCAGGTGGTCGGTGCTGGGGAAGGAGCGGGTGAGTTCGCAGAGACCGAACGGGTCGGTCATCCGGACGACCAGCGGGCCCACGTCGTAGCGGCCCCGCACGTCGGCCCGTACGGTGTACGCCACGGAGCTGGCCTGGTGGGCGCCGAGCCGCTCCAACACCACCCGGGGCCGGCTGCCCAGCGCGTAGGGCAGCCGGTCCTCCAGGAGCAGGGTGCCGGTCGGCAGCCGGGAGAGGTTCTGCAGGCGCAGCACCACCCGGGAGTTGGCGCCGACCGGAACCCGGTGCGGGTCCAGCGAACGGTTGCAGGCCAGCTTGTAGCGGCTCCGCCCGACGTAGGCGGCGGCCAGCAACGGCAGGATGGCCAACAGGACGGCCACCCGGAGCAGGTCCTTCTCGCCGAGGATGCCGGCCGAGATCGCCGCCGCGACCGCGGCGGCGAGGAAGGACCGCCCGCGGGTGGTCAGCCCGCGTAGCCCGGCACGCACGTCATGGCCTCCGCGGCTCGTAGGGTGCGCGACCGTTGCCGGTGGCGGGGGGTCGGGTGTCGTACGGGTTGCGCTGCCGGTCGTGGGGCAGCGGCAGGCGGTGCACCAGCTCGGAGACGATCGCGTCGGTGGTGCGTCGAGCGAGCTGCGCGTCGGCGGTCGGGATGATCCGGTGGGCGAGCACCGGCACCGCCAGGGCCTGCAGGTCGTCGGGGAGGACGTAGTCGCGGCCCTCCAGGGCGGCGACCGCCCGGGCGGTGCGCAGCAGTTGCAGGGTCGCCCGGGGGGACGCGCCGAGCCGTAGGTCGGGAGCCTCGCGGGTGGCGGTGACCAGGTCGATCGCGTACTGCTTGACCGCGTCGGCGACGTGCACCTGCCGGACGGTGGCGATCAGCTGCCGGACGATGGCCGCGTCGGAGACCGCGCGCAGCTCGTTCAGCGGGTCGGTGGCGCCGTGCCCGTCGAGCATGGCCAGCTCGGCGTGGGAGTCCGGGTAACCCATCGCGATGCGGGCGGTGAACCGGTCGCGCTGCGCCTCCGGTAGCGGGTAGGTCCCCTCCATCTCGATCGGGTTCTGGGTGGCGATCACCATGAACGGGGTCTGGAGCTGGTACGTCACCCCGTCGACGGTGACCTGCCGCTCCTCCATGCACTCCAGCAACGCCGACTGGGTCTTCGGCGAGGCCCGGTTGATCTCGTCGCCGACCACCAGGTTGGCGAACACGGCACCGGGGCGGAACTCGAAGTCGTGCGTCTCCTGGTTGTAGACGCTGACCCCGGTGACGTCGCTGGGCAGCAGGTCGGGGGTGAACTGGATGCGCCGCACGGTGCAGTCGATGGACCGCGCGAGGGCCTTGGCCAGCTTGGTCTTGCCGACACCCGGGACGTCTTCGATCAGGAGGTGACCCTCGGCGAGCAGGACGGCCAGGGCGAGCCGCACGGTGGCGGTCTTACCCTCGATGACCTGCTCGATGTTGGCCACGATGGCCTCGCTGGCGGCGCGGAACTCGTCGTGCGGCAACAGGCCGCCCACCTCGTCCCAGGTCTGTTGTGTCACGGGCCTCCTCCTCGTCGCCATCACTGCAGCTCTCTAGAGAGCACCTGGACCCGCCGTTGGGTTCGCGACGTCGAGCCTCGTTTGCCGCAGGAATCTCACTGGTCTCTCAGGCTAACCATGTTTGTCGTTATCGCCGACCCCCGCAGGTAGTCCGTCGGTTACGCACCGATATTCGCCAGCTTGGGGGAACGGGGTTCGCCCGACGCGGGGGCCGGCAAGAGGATCCGTGGGCAAGGTACACTGCGGGGCATGGCCGGAGTCTTCCTGCTTCTTACCGGGCCGTGCTGATGCGCTGAACGCAGCGACAGCACGGCGGCCCCTCCTGCGCGAGGGGCTTTTTTGTGCCCGCCGCCGGCCCGGCCCGGTGGTGCCGAGACGAAGCGAAGCGAAGCGAGGAGAGACGATGAGTGAGGCAGCCGCACCGGCGGGCGACATTCCCCCGTTCCGGTACACCGCGGCCCTGGCCGACGAGATCGAGATTCGTTGGCAGGACACCTGGGCGCGCGAGGGCACCTTCCACGCACCGAACCCGACCGGCCCGCTGGCCGACCCGACCCACCCCCGCGCCGGCGCGGAGAAGCTGTACGTGCTGGACATGTTCCCGTACCCCTCCGGGGCGGGCCTGCACGTCGGCCACCCGCTGGGCTACATCGGCACCGACTGCTACGCCCGCTACCAGCGGATGGCCGGCCGCAACGTGCTGCACGCGATGGGCTTCGACGCGTTCGGCCTGCCCGCCGAGCAGTACGCGGTGCAGACCGGCACGCACCCCCGGACCACCACTGTCGCGAACATCGAGCGGTACAAGGCGCAGCTGCGGCGGCTGGGGCTGGCCCACGACGAGCGCCGCTCGGTGGCCACCATCGACACCGACTTCTACCGCTGGACCCAGTGGATCTTCCTGCAGATCTTCAACTCCTGGTACGACCGCGACGCCGGCCGGGCCCGTCCGATCGCCGAGCTGATCGCCGAGTTCGAGGGCGGTAACCGGTCCACCCCGGACGGCCGCGCCTGGGCCGAGCTGAGCGTCGCCGAGCGCCGCCAGGTCGTCGACGACCACCGCCTGGCGTACGTCTCGGAGGCGCCGGTCAACTGGTGCCCGGGGCTGGGCACCGTGCTGGCCAACGAGGAGGTCACCGCCGACGGCCGCTCCGACCGGGGCAACTTCCCGGTCTTCAGGCGCAACCTGAAGCAGTGGAAGATGCGGATCACCGCGTACGGTGACCGGCTGCTGGACGACCTGGACAGCCTGGACTGGCCCGAGCCGATCAAGCTGATGCAGCGCAACTGGATCGGCCGCTCCACGGGCGCCCACATCGACTTCCCGACCAGCGCGGCGCCGGTGCGGGTGTTCACGACCCGCCCGGACACCGTCTTCGGCGCCACCTACATGGTGCTGGCGCCCGAGCACGAGCTGGTCGACACGCTGGCGCCGGCCACCTGGCCGAACGGCACGAGGGACGCCTGGACCGGCGGGCACGCCAGCCCCCGGGAGGCCGTCGAGGCGTACCGCAAGGCTGCGGCCGCCAAGACCGACGTCGAGCGGCAGTCCGACACCAAGGAGAAGACCGGCGTCTTCATCGGCGCGTACGCCACCAACCCGGTCACCGGCGGGCAGATCCCGATCTTCATCGCGGACTACGTGCTGGCCGGCTACGGCACCGGCGCGATCATGGCGGTGCCGGCGCAGGACGAGCGGGACTGGGCGTTCGCCGAGGTCTTCGAGCTGCCCATCGTCCGTACCGTGCAGCCGGCGGAGGGCTTCGACGGCAAGGCGTACACCGGGGACGGTCCGGCGATCAACAGCGCCGCGCCCGAGCGCGGCCTGGACCTGGACGGCCTGGGGGTCGCCGACGCCAAGGCGGCGATCATCGCCTGGCTGGAGGCGAACGGGCACGGCACCGGCGCGGTGACCTACCGGCTGCGCGACTGGCTGTTCTCCCGGCAGCGGTACTGGGGCGAGCCGTTCCCGATCGTCTACGACGAGACCGGCGCGGCCATCGCGCTGCCCGAGGAGATGCTGCCTGTCGAGCTGCCGGAGGTGGACGACTTCTCCCCGAAGACGTTCGACGCCGACGACGCCAACAGCAACCCGGAGACCCCGCTGTCGCGGCGGCGCGACTGGGTCGAGGTCGAACTGGACCTGGGTGACGGGCCGAAGCGCTACACCCGGGAAACCAACGTGATGCCGCAGTGGGCCGGCTCCTGCTGGTACGAGCTGCGCTACCTGGACCCGACCAACAGTGAGCGGTTCGTCGACGCGGAGAACGAGCGGTACTGGATGGGCCCGCGCGCCGAGGGTGACTGCGGGGGCACCGACCTGTACGTCGGTGGCGCCGAGCACGCCGTGCTGCACCTGCTGTACGCGCGGTTCTGGCACAAGGTGCTGTTCGACCTGGGGCACGTGTCGTCGTTCGAGCCGTTCCGCAAGCTGTTCAACCAGGGCATGATCCAGGCGTACGCGTACACCGACTCGCGCGGCAGCTACGTGCAGGCCGAGGAGGTCTTCGAGCGCGACGGCGCCTACTACGTGGGCGATCTGGCGGTCAACCGCGAGTACGGCAAGATGGGCAAGTCGCTGAAGAACGTGGTGACCCCCGACGACATGTGCGCCGCCTACGGCGCGGACACCTTCCGGGTCTACGAGATGTCGATGGGCCCGCTGGAGGTGTCCCGACCCTGGGAGACCCGGGCGGTGGTCGGCTCGTACCGGTTCCTGCAGCGGGTGTGGCGGGTCGTCGTCGACGAGCAGACCGGCGACCTGCGGGTCACCGAGGACCCGGCCGACGAGGCGACCCGCCGGCTGCTGCACAAGGTGATCGACGGGGTCCGTGGCGACATGGACGACATCCGGTTCAACACCGCGATCGCCAAGCTGATCGAGCTGACCAACGGGCTGACCCGCCTGTCGGCCACGCCTCGCGAGGTGGCCGAGCCGCTGGTGCTGATGGTGGCGCCGTTCGCCCCGCACCTGGCCGAGGAGCTGTGGCGCAAGCTGGGCCACGACACCTCGCTGACGTACGCGGACTTCCCGACCGCCGATCCGGCGCTGCTGGTGGCCGACACGGTGACCTACCCGGTGCAGGTCAACGGCAAGGTCCGTGGCCGCATCGAGGTCCCCGCCGACGCCTCCGAGGACGCCGTTCGCGCTGCTGCCCTGGACGCGGTGGCGGCGACCCTGAACGGCAAGGAACCCCGCAAGGTCATCGTGGTCAAGGGCCGGATGGTCTCGGTCGTCGCCTGACCCCGCCCTCCAACCCCCGCGATCTTGCACTTTCTGTCGTCGACTTACCCCCTTCGAGGGGAATGTCGGTGCAGAAAGTGCAAGATCGCGGGGTGGGTCGTCGGGTTAGACCGGCATGGTGTGGCGGCGGCGTTCGGCGCGCCACCACTTGTGAACGAGGACCAGGCTGGCGATCAGGCCGAGGCTGGCCGGGGCGGCGGTGTACCAGTTGACGTGGCCGGGGGAGCTGACCGCCGCGCCGATCGCCGCGTACCCGAAGGCGGTCGGCGCGGACGCGATCACGCTGCCGGCCAGGAACGGCAGCACCCGTGCGCCGGTCGTGCCGTAGCCGTAGCTGACCAGCCCGAAGCCGGCGATCGGCAGCAGCCGGACGGTGACCACACCGAGCACGCTCTGCCGGGCGAACCAGCCGTCGAGGCGGGCCAGGCGACCGCGGACCCGTTCGGCCACGAACTCCCGACCGAGCAACCGGCCGACAGTGAACCCGATCGCCGCGGCCACCAGCGCGGCGCCCAGGGCGTACGCGGCACCCTCAACGGGACCGAAGATCGCGCCCGCGGCAAGCGTGATGAAGGTCCGGGGCACCAGCGCGACAAGCAGCAGCGCGCCCCCGAGGATCGCCGCCACCGGGGCGAGGTCGCCCAGCCGGTCGGCGACCAGCGGCAGCTGCGCCGGGTCCGGCCGGGGCACCAGGAGCAGCAGTAACCCGCACCCGCCGATCAGCAGCACGAGCAGGGCGAACCGCGCGGCCGACGGCTGCCGGAGCAGCCGCCGGACGGCACGGATCATGCCCGGGCGGCGGCCACCGCGGAGCGGCGCTCGTTGCGGAGCCGGTCCGACCAGGTGTCGTCCAACGGCGGGAGCTGGTGTGCCCCGGTGGCCCAGCGCAGCAGAAGGTCGGCCAGGGCCGGGTTGCGAGCCAGCGCCGGCCCGTGCGAGTAGGTGCCCAACAGCTTGCCGCGCCACGCGCCCTCGGTGGCGCCGTCGTTGCCCACCCCGGCGGTGACCCGGGCCAGCGGGGAGACCTCCGGGCCGAGGTGGGTGCGGCCGCCGTGGTTCTCGAAGCCGGTCAGCGGGGGCAGGCCCAGCCGAGGGTCGATCTCACCTGCCAGCTCGCCCACGGCCCGGCTCTCGCCCCGGTCGGACTGCAGGTCGAGCAACTCCAGCCCGCGGCACTGCACGCCCTTGGCGAAGAACGAGGTGCCGAGCAGTTGGTAGCCGGCGCAGACGCCGAACACGACAGAGCCCTGGGCGACCGCGCGGTGCAGGCCGCCGTCGGCGAGCAGCCGCTGGGCGCCGAGCGCCTGCGGGCCGTCCTCGCCACCGCCGACCAGGTAGATGTCGGCGGTCGCGGGCAGCCGCTGGTCGGAGCGGACCTCCAGCACCTCGACAGGCATCCCGCGTTGACGGGCCCGGCGGGCGAGGATCAGGGCGTTGCCCCGGTCTCCGTAGGTGGAGAGCAGGTCGGGGTAGATCCAGACGATGCGCAGACTCTCAGATGACACGGTCCAACTCCGCTCGGATGTCCTGGAACGCGGTGTAGTTCGCGATGACCTCCAGCCGCCCGGGCGGGACCGACCGGAGCGCGTCGTCGAACGTGCGGACGTGCTGGAACGGGACGTCGTTGACGTCCAGCCGGACCGCCAGGTCGTACGCCCGGTCGCCGGTGATCAACACCTGTCGGCCGCGGAGCGGGGCGAAGTCGACGTCGTACAGCCAGGAGGTGTCCAGACCGTCGGGGTCGCGCGCGTTGATGGAGAGCAGGGTCGGCGCGTCGTCGGCCATGTCGAACGCCTCCAGCCAACTGGCCGGGTTCTTGGCCAGCAGCAGCCGGATGTTGCGCCCGTCCTTGTCGACCTGGGCATAGCGGCCGGCCACCGAGGTGACGATGCCGAGGCGGGACACCGCGTCGACCGGGCGGACGCCGAACTCGGCGGCCACCGCCAGCGCGGTCGCCGCGTTGCCGAGGTTGACCTTGCCGGGCAGTTGGAGCGAGACCTTGTGCCAGGCGCCGGTGGGGTCGAGCACGCCCTCGTCCTCGACGACCCAGTGCGGCTCCGGTCGGCGCAGCGGGCAGCCGGTGCACCACCACTGCTCGCCGGAGCGCTGGATGGTGGAGCCGCACTCCGGGCAGACCCAGGAGTCGTCGTGCCAGCGCTGGCCGGCACTGAACCACGTCACGTGCGGCGGGTTGATGCCCCGGGCGGGGTCGCCCGGCGGTGTGGCGGCCCACACGACCAGCGGGTCGTCGGCGTTGGCCACCACCCGTACGTCGGTGTGCCGGACCAGCGCCGCGCGCCAGAGCTGCGCCATCATGGCGACCTCCTTGGCGCGGTCGAGCTGGTCGCGGGAGAGGTTCAGCAGTGCGACCACGTGTGGCTCGGTCGCCTCCAGCACCTGGGCGAGGTAGTGCTCGTCGACCTCCAGCACCGCGTACGGGGTGCTGCCGGCCTTGGCCAGCGCCGAGGTGTGCCCGCTGGGCATGTTGGCGCCGAACGAGTTGGTGGCGACCCGGCCGAGCACGCCGACCGCGGCGGAGGTCAACCGGGTGGTGGTGGTCTTGCCGTTGGTGCCGGAGACGAGCGCGATCGCGCGCCCGGCCGACAGGTGGGCCAGCAGGTCCGGGTCGATCTTCAGGCCGATCCATCCGCCGATCACCGAACCGTCGCCACGGCCGGCGGCCCGGGAGAGCGCCGCGGCGGTCCGTGACACGGAGCTGGCCACCTTGGCCCGTAGGGGCATTTTCGCGTCCGTCACGCGAGCGAGGTTACCGGACCGCCGGCCCCACCAGATCGCCGCCGACTGTGAACCGTTCGGCCGTGGTGGCTGCGCGGGCGGCCGGGTCGGTGTCACCCGGACGGAGTCGATCTATGTCGGAAAGCGGACCACGCCGAGGGGCGGCCGGAGCCCTCCACTGCGCTCCACCCCTTGTGACGTGCGGTTTTGTCGCCGGGTCAGCCGCGCCACGCGGGCGAATTTGGTTGCGGGTGGAGGGAAGTGGAGTAGAGTGGGGACCAATGGTGAGGCCGGGAGGGCTCACCGGCCCGGGGGGTCAGCGGCGCCGCGAACGCCGCTCAGGGGCGAGGGGGTTGGGCCGATGTTTCTCGGCACCCACACTCCGCGCCTGGACGAAAAGGGCCGGTTGATCCTTCCGGCCAAGTTTCGGGATGAGCTGGCGGGGGGTGTCGTGGTCACCAAAGGGCAGGAGCGCTGCCTCTACGTCTTCCCGACCCCTGAGTTCCAGCGGATCGCGGAGCAGTTGCGCGCACAGCCGATGACACACAAGGCGGCTCGGGCCTACAGCCGGGTTTTCTTCGCCAGCGCGCACGACGAGGTTCCGGACAAGCAGGGTCGGGTGACCATTCCGGCCCACCTGCGGGCCTATGCCGCGCTCGACCGCGAGTTGGTGGTGATCGGCGCGAGCACGCGGGTGGAGATCTGGGACAAGGTCGCCTGGGAGACCTACCTCGCCGACAGCGAAGACGACTTCGCCGACATTGAGGAGGGGGTGCTGCCCGGCGGTCTGTAGGGCGGTAACGGCGCCCGACGTACTGCGAGATCTCCAGCCGCTTTCGAGTTCCTGGCATCACTTCCCCGGTGCCAGGCGCACGATCCAGTCATTGGGCGACGGTCCGGTGTCAGGCGGGAGCGGATGGGGATCTGGCGGTACGACGGCAGCGCCGTCCGACGACAGGCGCACGAGAAGAACGGACGTTTCAACCAGTGGGGGTCAACATGGGGGAGTTGCGCGGCACGCACGTGCCGGTGCTGCTCGAGCGGTGCCTCGAGCTGCTGGCCCCCGCGCTGGGTCGAGGCGGCCGGACGGTCTACGTCGACGCGACGCTCGGTCTGGCCGGGCACGCGGAGGCGGTGCTCGAGGCGCATCCGGAGACGGTCCTGATCGGGCTCGACCGGGACACCGAGGCGCTCGCCCACGCGCGGGTCCGACTGGCCCGGTTCGCCGATCGGGTGCACCTGGAGCACGCCGTCTACGACGAGTTGCCGGACGTGCTGGACCGGCTGGGCTATCCGGCCATCGACGGCATCCTGTTCGACCTGGGTGTCTCGTCGTTGCAGCTGGACGCGCCCGACCGCGGGTTCGCGTACGCCCAGGACGCGCCGTTGGACATGCGGATGGACCAGACCCGGGGGGTGACCGCCGAAGAGGTGGTCAACACGTACGGGCATCCGAACCTGGCCCGGGTGCTGCGGGTCTACGGCGAGGAGAAGTTCGCCGGTCGGATCGCCTCGGCGATCATCCGGCAGCGGGAGCGGGCCCGGATCACCTCGTCCGCGCTCCTGGCGGAGTTGGTTCGGGACTCGATCCCGGCACCAGCCCGACGAACGGGTGGGCACCCGGCAAAGAGAACGTTTCAGGCTTTACGGATCGAGGTAAACAGAGAGCTGGCAGCGCTGGAGACAGCGTTGCCATCCGCACTCGACGCACTGACCGTGGGCGGTCGCATGGTGGTCCTGTCCTACCACTCGCTGGAGGACAGGCTCACCAAGGCGGCCCTCACGGACCGGGTCCGCAGTAAGGGCCCGATTGACCTCCCGGTCGAGCTTCCCGGGTCCGGTCCGACGTTCCGGCTGCTCAGCCGGGGCGCCGAACTGCCGGGGGAGGCGGAGGTCGCCGCGAACCCGCGGGCCGCCTCGGTGCGGCTGCGGGCCGCGGAGCGACTCGACCCGAACGCGACAGAGCAGGGGCGGACCGACCGCGAACGGTCTCGCCGACGGGTGAAGGGAATGCACCAACCGGGCACCGGGTCCGCCTGATCCGTGGGGGGTCAGGGGCACCGGGGACGGCAGAGGGACGGACGTTGAGGGGGAGGGACATGAGCATTGACAAGCGCGACCGCCGGGACGTCACCGGCGGCGGGCAGCGCGCACCGCGGTCGGGGGGCCGGACCGCGGCGGAGCGGGCTCCGCGCCTCGGGAACGGTACGCCACGCATCGATCGAGTGAAGCAGCAGGGGGAGACTCGCGCCCGGGGGGCGCGCGAGTTCCCGACTCAGGGCACCGCCGCGCTGCGACCGGTGGAGAAGGCGGCCAGCGCCACCAGCGCGCGCCCGCCGCGGCTGCGGGTGGCGCCGCCGCCGCCGATCTCGGTGCCGCGTGCGCCGTTCGCGGCGCTGATCGTGGTGCTGGTGGTCGGTGGGGTGCTGGGCATCCTGGCGGTCAACACCAAGATCAATGAGAACGCGTTCCGGCTGGAGCGGTTGCAGCAGCAGCAGGCTCGACTGGACCTGGAGAAGCAGCAACTGGACAAGCAGATCGCCGACGCCGAGGCGCCGGGCAACCTGACCGCCAACGCGAAGCGGCTGGGTCTGGTCGACGCTGGCGAGCCGGGCTACATCCGGCTGCCGGACGGCAAGACCATCGGTGTGCCGCAGCCGGCGAACGGCCAGCCGTCGGTGACCAGCCAGGGTGCGGGAGGCTGACCGGTGCCACCAAGGTCGGACGAGCCGCGCACCGGTGAGCCGGGCATCGGGGGCATCTCCGGCGCCAGGGCGTACACCCCGAGGGGTCGGACCGTCCGCGAGGAGCGCGGCACGCCGGCGCGCGGTCAGGGCGCCGAGCAGCGGCGTACGCCGCGCAGCACCCGGTCCGGTGATCCGTTCCGGCCGGCGTTGCAGGTGCTCGACGGTGGCCGGGCCGCCGCGCGGGTCGGCCGGCGTGACGCGCCGGCCGCCGGACGCGGTCAGGTGGTGCGCACCGTCACGCCGCGTACCCCCCGTGGCCCGGGTGGGGACGAGCCGCCGCCGCGTCGCCGGGCCACGCCTGGCGGACCGCGTCGCGCCGACCGCCCGGCGGCCCGGCGGCCGTCCCGCAAGCCGCGACGTCCGCCGAAGCTTGCCGACTCGCGGCTGCGGCTGCGGCTGGGCACCGTGCTCGCCCTGACCCTGTTCGCCGTCATCGGCATCCGGTTGATCTTCCTCCAGGCCGTCGACGCCCCGGCGTACGCCGGGGGCGGCGTCACCGACCGCCTCCGCACGGTCGAGCTGCCGGCGCCGCGCGGCGCGATCTACGACAGCACCGGCGCGCCGCTGGCCCGCAGTGTCGAGGCGCGGTACGTGTACGCCGACCCGACCGAGGTCGAGGATCAGGCGGGCACCGCGAAGGCGCTCTCCCCGCTGCTCGGCATTCCGGTGTCGAAGCTCATGGAGTTGATGAAGCCGCGCAAGCTGGAGAACGGCATCGCGTCCACGTTCGCCTACCTGGCCCGGGGCGTGGAGATCCCGACCGCCAAGCGGGTGCAGGCGCTGGAACTGCCCGGCATCGGGGTGCACCGCGACGAGCGCCGCGACGTGCCCGGCGGTGACCTGGCGGCCAACCTGATCGGCTTCACCAGCCAGGACATGGACGGGTTGGAAGGGCTGGAGGCCCGCTACGACGACGTGCTCGCCGGTCAGGACGGCAAACGGGTGTACGAGGCCGGCCTCGGCGACCTCGCCGCGCCCATTCCGGGCGGCTACAGCCGGACCACTCTCGCCAAGCCGGGCAGCTCGCTCTCCCTCACCATCGTCCGTGACCTGCAGTTCCGCACGCAGCAGATCCTCAGCGCGGGCATGTCCCAGGTGCCGGGCGGCACCGGTGCGGCAGTGGTCATGGAGATTCCCTCCGGCGCGGTGCTGGCCCAGGCCAGCAACCCCACCTACGACGCGGCGAAGCCGATGCCCAGCGACCCGGTCGCCCGGGAGGACGCCGCGACCAGCTTCGTGGTCGACCCCGGCTCGGTGCACAAGGCGATCACCTACGGAGCGGCGTTGCAGGAGGGGGTGATCACGCCGGACACCACGTTGCCGATCGCCAACAGCATCAAGATGGGCGACACCTGGTTCTCCGACACGCACCCGGCCAACGGCAAGCGGATGAGCGTGCCGGGGATGCTCGCCTACTCGTCCAACGTCGGCACCATCACGATCGCCGACAAGCTCGGCCGGGACCGGCTGATCGACTACCAGAAGCGGTTCGGGCTGGGCAAGCCCACCGGCGAGGGGATGCCCGGGGAGGCAAGCGGCCGACTGCTGCCGGCCGACGAGTGGAGCGGCTCGTCGTACGGGTCGGTGCCGATCGGGCACAGCGTCGACGCCACACCGCTGCAGATGACCGCCGCGTACGCCGCCATCGCCAACAACGGCACGTACGTGCAGCCGCACCTGGTCAAGGAGGTGATCGGCCCGGACGGCAAGCGCACCCCCGCGCCAGCACCGGTGACCCGGTCGGTGCTCAGCCCGCAGAACGCGGCGGCCCTGCGCACCATGCTGGAGGCGGTCACCACCGTCGACGGCGCCACCGGCGTCACCGCAGCGGTCCCCAGCTACCGGGTCGCCGGCAAGACCGGCACCGGCTGGCGGCTGGTGAACGGCAAGAAGCAGCCCGGGGAGGTGTCCTCCTTCATCGGGATGGCTCCCGCCGAGAACCCCCGCTACGTGATCGCCGTCTTCGTCTACGCGCCCAACGGCGGGGGCGCGGCGATCGCCAATCCGGCGTTCCGCGACATGATGCAGTTCACTCTGCGTCACTATCGGGTGCCGCCCTCGACCGGCGGATCCGCGCCCAAGTTCGTGGTCTATCCGCGCTGAGCAGCGATGGCGGGACATCATCGGTGAGTGCCGACGAACCACCGGGGCGGCTGTGCGGCCGGAACCGGACGACCGGGTAGGGTCTGACGCCGTGCCCGGCAATCCACGTCCACGTACCGTGACCGGAGTCCGGCTCGGTGATCTCGCCGTCCGGCTCGCCGTCGACCTTCCGGCGGAGGCCGCCGCGGTGGTCGTCACCGGGGTCACCCATGCCAGCCAGGAGGTTCGCGCCGGCGACCTGTACGCGGCGCTGCCCGGCACCCGTCGGCACGGCGCGGAGTTCGCCGCCGGCGCCGCCGAGGCGGGTGCTGTGGCCCTGCTGACCGACGCGGCGGGTGCGGAGCTGGCGGCGGAGACCGGCCTGCCCGCCCTGGTGGTGCCCGACCCGCGCGCCGTGCTCGGCGAGTTGGCCTCGGCCGTCTACGGCGATCCGACCGCCGATCTCACAGTGATCGGGGTGACCGGCACCGCGGGCAAGACGTCCACCGCGTACCTGATCGAGTCGGGGTTGCGGGCGGCCGGACACACCACCGGACTGGTCGGGACGGTGGAGACCCGGCTCGGTGACCTGGTGATCGACAGTGTGCGCACCACCCCCGAGGCGACCGACCTGCACGCCATGCTGGCCACCGCCCGCGAGCGGGGGGTCACCGCAGTGGTCATGGAGGTCTCCAGCCACGCGCTGGCCATGGGTCGGGTGGGCGGTGTGCGGTTCGCCGTCGGGGGTTACACCAACTTCGGCTCCGACCACCTGGACTTCCACGCCGACAGCGACGACTACTTCGCCGCAAAGGCCCAGCTCTTCGACGGGCGCTGCGGGGTCGAGGTGCTCAACCACGACGACCCGGCGTTGAAGCCGCTGCTCAAGCCAACCACCGTCACCTACTCGGCGGCCGGCGACCAGGGCGCGACCTGGTGGGCCGACGGTGTGGGCGGCGAGGGGTACGCGCAGCGGTTCACCGCGCACGGCCCGGACGGCGTGGCAGTGTCCGCCGGCGTCGCGCTGCCGGGCCGGCACAACGTGGCCAACGCGCTGCTGGCCATCGCCGCACTTGTCGGTGCCGGGGTGAATCCGGTGACCGCGGCGACCGGTGTGGCCGCCTGCGGGGGCGTCCCGGGCCGGCTGGAGCTGGTCGACGTGGCCGCGCCGGTGCGCGGGGTGGTCGACTACGCCCACAAGTCTGACGCGATAGTGGCCGCGCTGGCCGCGCTGCGAGAGTTCAGCGCCGGCCGACTGATCTGTGTGATCGGCGCCGGCGGGGACCGGGACCGGGGCAAGCGGCCGGTGATGGGCGCCGCCGCGGCGGAGGGAGCCGACGTGGTGCTGGTGACCGACGACAATCCGCGTACCGAGGACCCGGCGGAGATCCGCGCCGAGGTGCTCGCCGGGGCGTACCGGGCCGCCACGGCCGCGCGGATCATCGAGGTGGCGGGCCGCCGCGCCGCGATCGACGAGGCGGTTCGGCTGGCCGAGCCGGGCGACGTGATCGCGCTGCTCGGCAAGGGGCACGAGCGCGGCCAGGAGGTGGCGGGCGAGGTGCTCCCGTTCGACGACAGTGTCGAGTTGGCCGAGGCGCTGCGGGCCCGCTTCGGGGACCTGGCGGGTCAGCGGTGATCACGCTGAGCCTGGCCGAGGTGGCCGCGGCGGTCGACGGACGGCTGGTGGCCGCCGACCCGGCCGCCACCGTCACCGGTTCGGTGGAGTTCGACTCGCGCAAGGTGGGGCCCGGTTCGCTCTTCGTGGCCTTCCCGGGGGAGAAGGTCGACGGGCACGACTACGCGGCGACGGCGATCAAGGCCGGCGCGGTGGCGGTGCTCGGCAGCCGAGAGGTGCCCGGCGTGCCGATGGTGCTTGTCGACGACGCCCTGACCGCGATGGGCCGACTGGCCCGCGCGGCGGTGGACCGGCTGACCGGGCTGACCGTGATCGGCGTGACCGGCTCGTCCGGCAAGACCACCACGAAGGACCTGATCGGTCAGCTGACCGCCCGGCTCGGGGCCACTGTGGCACCGCCCGGCTCGTTCAACAACGAGCTGGGGCACCCGTACACCGCCCTGCGGGCCGACCCGGACACCCGCTACCTGGTGATGGAGAAGGGCGCTCGCGGGGTCGGGCACGTGCGTTACCTGTGCGAGCTGGTGCCACCCCGGATCTCCGTGGTGCTCAACGTCGGCACCTCGCACATCGGCGAGTTCGGCTCGCAGGAGGCCATCGCGCAGGCCAAGGGGGAGCTGGTCGAGGCGCTGCCGCCGGACGGGCTGGCCGTGCTGAACGCCGACGACCCCCGGGTGGACGCGATGGCGGGCCGCACGCGGGCCCGGGTGGTCCGCTACGGCGAGGCGCCCGACGCCGACGTGCGCGCCGAGGACGTCACGCTCGACGAGCGAGGGCACGCGTCGTACACCCTGGTCACCCCGGAGGGGCGCGCGCCGGTGCGGCTCCGGCTGGCCGGCCGCCACCAGGTCGGGAACACGCTCGCGGCGGCGGCGGTCGCCCGGGAACTGGGCATGCCGCAGGCCGAGCTGGCCACGGCGCTCGGCGAGCTGGGGCTGGTCTCGACCCGACGGATGGACGTCTTCGACCGCCCCGACGGGGTGACAGTGATCGACGACTCGTACAACGCCAACCCGGCCTCGATGGCGGTCGCGGTGCGGGCGCTCGCCAGCATGGGCCAGGGGCGGCGTACCGTCGCGGTGCTTGGTTACATGGCCGAGCTTGGCCCGTTCGAGTACGACGGCCACGCAGAGGTCGGCCAACTCGCGGCCGAGCTGGGTGTCGACCGGCTGCTCGTGGTGGGTGAGCCGGCTGCGCCGATCCACGAAGGCGCGTCAGCTGTAGCAAACTGGGGAGGAGAGTCGGTGCTGCTCACCGATCAGGCGGCGGCCGTCGAGGTGCTGCGGAGCGAGCTACGACCGGGTGATGTCGTCCTGGTCAAGGGTTCCCGGTACCGGACCTGGGAGGTGGCCGACGCCCTGCGCGCCGACGCCGGTGGGGAGTCGACCCGATGAGGGCTGTCATCGTTGCCGTCGGGGTGGCCTTCCTCGTCTCGCTGTTCGGCACCCCGATCGCGATCAAGTTGTTCACCCGGCTCAAGGCCGGTCAGCCGATCCGTTCCGACGGCCCCGCGATGCACCAGGGCAAGAAGGGCACGCCCACGATGGGTGGCGTGGTCTTCATCCTGGCCACGGTGATCGCGTACGTGGCCGGGCACCTCGCCCTGACCAGCCTGCCGGACCAGCAGATCGCCCAGGTGGAGCCGACCATCACCGCGCTGGTGCTGCTGGGGCTGATGGTCTTCTCCGGCGCTGTGGGTTTCCTCGACGACTTCCTCAAGGTGCGCAAGCGCAACAGCGCCGGGCTGAACAAGCGTGGCAAGTTGCTCGGCCAGATCCTGGTCGGTGCGGTCTTCGGGGTGATCGCGCTGTGGTTCCCGAGCACGATGACAAACGGTTCGGGCCTGGCTACCAACACCGAGACGGTGGGCAGCACCACGCTGAGCTTCATCCGGGACATCGACTTCCTGGAGGTCAGCAAGGTCGGCGCGGTGATCATCTTCATCTTCGTGGTGATGGCCGCGACGAACGGCGTCAACCTCACCGACGGCCTGGACGGTCTGGCCACCGGCGCGTCGGTGATGGTGCTCGCCGCGTACGCGTTGATCGCGTTCTGGCAGTACCGGCACTGGTGCGCCGACCCGAACTACACCCAGCCGTACTGCTACGAGGTCCGCGACCCGTTGGAGATCGCGCTGATCGCCGGGGCGGCGGCCGGGGCCTGTGTGGGCTTCCTGTGGTGGAACACCTCGCCGGCGCGGATCTTCATGGGTGACACCGGGGCGCTGGGGCTGGGCGGTCTGATCGCCGGCATGGCGATGTCCACCCGCACCATCCTGCTGCTGCCGATCATCGGCGGGCTCTTCGTGATCATCACGATGTCCGTGGTGATCCAGATCATCTCCTTCAAGACCACAGGCAAACGGGTGTTCCGAATGTCTCCGCTCCAGCACCACTTCGAGTTGGCCGGCTGGAGCGAGGTCAACATCGTGGTGCGTTTCTGGATCATCGCCGGCATCGGCGTGGCCATCGCCCTGGGCCTGTTCTACAGCGAGTTCCTCGCCAACATGACCTGATCCGCGGGCCCGCGCCCCGCGCCCCACCCCCTCATCCGTCGATCTTGCACTTTCGGATGGCGGAACGTCCTTTTATGGATGTTTTGCCGGCGCAGAAAGTGCAAGATCGGCGCGGGAGGGTGGCGTGGGGGCGAGTTCGACACGCCCGGTGGGGCGTTGTGGGGCGGTGGGGCGTGTTCAGCGGTGATGATGTCGGGGTGGGGGAGGACATCGGCACTGAGGGCAGGGCAGGCGGGCGGGCGCGGCGGTCGCCGGGCGCGTCGGGGCGTACACCGCTGGCCGCCGGGGCGCGCGGCCCGGAGCCCGGCGCGGCGGCCCGCGAATCCGGGCCGGGGGCGCGGGAGTCCGGGCCGGCGGGACGCGAGCCGGAGGCCGTGGCGGCACCGGTGCCGCGCGGTATCGACGCGGCCGGCGGGCTCGCCGCGTTGCGCGGCCTGCTGGACCGGCCGCTGACCTCGTACTACCTGCTGCTGTCCTGCGCCGGCCTGCTGTTGCTGATCGGGCTGACCATGGTCTTCTCGGCGACCAGCGTGAAGGACTACGCCGAGGACGGCAACGCCTCGGCGTCGGTGACCAAGCAGGCCATCTTCGCGATGATCGGCATCGGCGCGTTCTGGGTCTGCCAGCGCCTGCCGGCCAGCACCTACCGGTCGCTGGGCCGGCCGTTGCTGTTCACCTCGATCGGGTTGCTGCTCCTGCTCAACCTGCTGCTCGCGTACGCCCGGCTGACCCACCAGAAATCAGGGCAGATCGGCCCGATCGAGGCGCGGCTGAACTGGCTGTTCGTCGGCGGCATCCAGCTACAGCCCTCCGAGCTGGCCAAGTTCGCGCTCGTGCTCTGGGGTGCGCATCTGATCGCCCGCAAGGGTGCCGCGCTGGGCTGGTGGCGCGAGCTGGCCACCCCACTCTTCCCGGTGATGGGGCTGCTCTTCGTCCTGGTCGGCTACAACGACACGGGCACGATGCTCTGTCTGCTGGCCCTGGTCGTGGGTCTGCTCTGGGCCGCCGGCGTGCGGATGCGGGTCTTCGGCGCCCTGGCGGCGGCCGGTCTGGTCGGGATCGGCCTGCTCGTCGCGGTGGCCTCGCTGGGTGCCGGCTCCGGCGAGAGCGGCGAGGACAACTACCGCTTCGCCCGGCTGGCCATGTTCTTCAACCCGCCGGACCCGGAGACCTGCAAGCTCGGCGACTGTCTCCAGTTCTACCAGGGACGGCTGGCCATCGAGCACGGTGGCTGGTTCGGTGTCGGGCTCGGCAAGGGCAGCCTGAAGTGGGACTGGCTGCCCGAGGCGCACAACGACTTCATCTTCGCGATCATCGCCGAGGAGTTGGGCGTGATCGGGTGCGTCGTGGTGCTCAGCCTGTTCGCTGTCATCGCGTACACCGGGTTCCGGATCGCCCGGCGGGTCGACGACCCGTTCCGCCGGCTCGCCGCCACGGCCGTGACCACCTGGCTGGTCAGCCAGGCCGTGATCAACATCGGTGGGGTGGTCGGGCTGCTGCCGATCACCGGTCTGCCGCTGCCGTTCATCTCCGACGGCGGAAGTGCGCTGGTGGTGACGTTGGCCGGCATCGGCATGCTGGCGTCCTTCGCGCGCGCCGAACCCGATGCGGCCAGAGCACTGCATGCCCGTCCGCCGGCCCGGTGGGTCCGACTACTCTGGGCCCCGTTGCCGCCGCTTCCCGGCCGGCGTCGCCGACCGGCGACGCCGCCCGCTGGCCGAGGGTCCGTGCCCCGGTCCCGCGAGCGGCACCACGACGATCAGGCCGCACCGCGCGGGGTCCGACAGGACCGCAGCCGCAAGGGTACGGCGAGCGAGAGGAGACGCTGATGGGTCCGCTGCGTTCGGTGGTGCTCGCGGGAGGTGGCACCGGGGGGCACGTCTACCCGCTGCTCGCCTTCGCCGACTGCCTGCGCCGACACGACCCGGGCGTCCGGATCACCTGCCTCGGCACACCCCGGGGCATGGAGAACGACCTGATCCCGCCGCAGGGCTACGACCTGCGGCAGATCCCGGCGTACCAGCTGCCCCGCTCGGTCAACATGAACCTGGTCCGCACCCCGGGCCGGATGTGGACCGCGGCGCGCGCGGCGGGCAAGGTGATCGACGAGGTGCGCGCCGACGTGGTCGTCGGCTTCGGCGGGTACGTCTCGGTGCCGGCCTACCTGGCCGCGTGGCGTCGTGAGCTGCCCATGGTGATCCACGAGGTGAACGTGCCGCCGGGCGTGGCCAACAAGCTGGGCATGAAGTTCACCAAGAACGTGGCCGTCGGCTTCCCGAACCAGCCGAGCCAGGCCGAGTCACTGCGGGACGCCACAGTCGTCGGTGTGCCGCTGCGCCGCAGCATCGCCGGTCTGGACCGGTACGCGCTGCGTAACGCCGCCCGCGCCCACTTCGGGCTCCGCCCGGACCTGCCGGTGCTCTTCGTGTCCGGCGGCTCGTCCGGCGCCCGCTCGATCAACCTGGCGGTCTCCGGGGCGGCCAAGGAGTTGGCCCGCAACGGCGTGCAGGTGCTGCACGTGATGGGCGCCCGCAACGAGCCGGTGCCGATCCCCACCGACCTGCCGGTGCCGTACGTGACGCTGCCGTACCTGTCCGAGATGGAGCTGGGCTACGCCGCCGCCGACCTGATGCTGGCCCGGGGCGGGGCGATGACCGTCGCCGAGGTGGCCGCGATCGGGCTGCCCACGATCTACGTGCCGTACCCGCACAGCAACCAGGAGCAGCGGCGCAACGCGCTGCCCGTGGTGGAGGCCGGCGGTGGGCTGCTTGTCGACGACGGGGAGCTCACCCCGGACTGGCTGGAGCGGACCGTCATCCCCCTCATCCGGGACCCGCAGCGGCTCTACAACATGGGTGCCGCCGCCGCGTCGTACGGCCGGCGCGACGGCGACGAGGCGCTGCGTTCCTTCGTGCTGGCGGCGGTGGCCCGATGACCGCGCAGTTCACGCCGGCCGGCACGCTCACCGCCGAGGACCTGGGCGCCGTCCACCTGATCGGAGTGGGTGGGGTGGGCATGCTCGGCGTGGCCCGGCTGCTGCTCACCCGCGGCATCCGGGTCTCCGGCAGCGACCTGCGGGAGTGGCCTTCGCTGGCGGGCCTGCGGGCGCTCGGCGGCACCATCCACCTCAGCCACGAGGTGACCAACCTCGACGGTGTGGACACCGTCGTCTACTCGTCGGCAATCCCACAGGACCACCTGGAGCTGGTCGAGGCGCGTCGGCGCGGCCTGCGCGTGCTGCACCGCTCGGAGGCGCTCGCCGCGGCGATGACCGGCCGTCGGGCGGTGGCGGTCGCCGGCACGCACGGCAAGACCACCACCACCTCGATGGTGACGATGGTGCTCCAGCAGGCAGGTGTGGACCCGTCGTTCGTGATCGGCGGGGAGATCTCCGAGGTCGGCTCGGGCGCCCACCACGGCACCGGTGAGCACTTCGTGGTCGAGGCGGACGAGAGCGACCGCTCGTTCCTCATCTACCGCCCGTACGTCTCGATCATCACGAACGTCGAGGCGGACCACCTGAACACCTACGGCGACTACGCGACGCTGGAGGCGGCGTTCGTGGAGTTCGCCGGCCTCACCGACCCGGACGGGTTCATCATCACCTGCGCCGACGACCCGGGCGGTCGGCGGCTGGCCGAGAGCCTGCGGTCCGAGGGACGACGGGTGTACACCTACGGCGAGGCGGCCGACGCCGACCTGCGGTTGACCGAGATGGTCTCCTCCGCACGTGGGGTGCGCTACCTGGCCGCGATCGACGGCCGGTCGCTTGGCGAGTTCCGGCTGCCGGTGCCGGGGCGGCACATGGGGCTGAACAGCGCCGCCGCGGTGCTGGCCGCGTACCTGCTGGAGCTGCCGCTGGAGGCGGCGGAGGCCGCGCTGGCGGTCTTCCCCGGCGTGCGACGGCGCTTCGAGCGCAAGGGTGTCGCGGACGGTGTTCTTGTCTACGACGAGTACGCCTACCACCCGACCTCGATGACGTTGGCGAACCAGACGTTGCGCGAGGTCGCCGGGGACGGCCGGCTGATCGTCGTCTTCCAGCCGTACCGGCTGTACCGCACCCGCGACAACCAGGCGGCGATCGCCGAGGCGCTGGCCATCGCCGACGAGGTGGTGTTGTTGGAGGTGTTCGGGCCGGGTGAGTTGCGTCAGCCCGGCGAGGGCTCGGCCGCGCTGATCGCGGCGGTGGATCTGCCCGCCGACCGCAAGGTCTTCGTGGAGTCGTGGGAGCAGGCCCCGGTCGAGGTGGCCCGTCGGGCCCGCCCGGGAGACGTGGTGGTCACCATGGGCGCCCCGCCGATCTCGCTGATGGGCGACGAGCTGCTGGCCGCCCTGGGTGAGCGTACGGCCGGCTCGGCGCCGACCGCGACCGTCGACCCGGTCGCCACCACCCCGGCGATCGGTGATCCGGTGCCGGGTGGGACCACGTCCGGTGGCGACGGCGCGGCTCTCGGTGGCACCGCCGTGCCCGGCGGCTCGGCGCCCGCGGCCGGATGAGTCCCGGCCCGGCCCGAGGGCGGACCAGCGCCGCCGACGGCGGCGCCCCGCGCCGAGGTCCGGCCCGGCGGTGGCAGCTGGTCCGGGCGGGCCGCGACGCGGTACCGCCCTCGACCCGCCGGTTCATGGCCCGTGCCCGGCAGCGTCGCATGCGTGCGGCGCTGCCGTGGGCGGTGGCCGCCGGGGTGCTCGCCCTGGCCGGGCTGGTCGCCTGGACGGTGCTCGGCACCGGCCTGTTCGGCGTGCGCGAGGTACGGGTGGAGGGCGCCGACCTGGTCACTCCGGTGCAGGTGCACGACGCGGTAGGCGTTCCGGACGGGGTGCCGCTGGCCCGGGTGGACCTGGCCGCCGCCGCCCGGCGGGTCGGCGCGCTGCCAGCGGTCGAGCGGGCCACGGTCTCGCGGGACTGGCCCGGCGCGTTGGTGGTGCGGGTGACCGAGCGGACCGCGGTGGCGCTGGTGCCGCAGGGCGAGGCGTTCGCCCTGATCGACCGGAGCGGGGTGGCGTTCCGGACGGTGGAGCGACGCCCCACGGGGCTGCCGCAGGTGACGGTGGCCCGTCCGGCCGCCGACGACCCGGGCACCCGGGCCGCGCTGGAGGTGCTCGTCGCGCTGACGCCGCAGCTGCGCGCGGAGCTGGTGGACGTGAACGTGGAGGGGCTGGCCCGGATCAGCCTGCGGTTGCGGGGGGACCGGACGGTGGTCTGGGGCGACGCGACCCGGGGCACGGACAAGGCCCGGGTGGCCACCGCGCTGCTCGGCGAGGACACCGACCGGATCGACGTGAGCGCGCCGGATGTCGTGACCTTTCGTTGATCGGTGAGCGTGCGGGACGTGACAGGTCACGCTCCGCTCGGCGACACGCCGTCCGGGTCCTTGGCTCATCGGGCGGTGGCGCTTACGTTGCCCCGAAGAGCTTCAGTGGTTGACATAACTGTAAGCCTCTAGTAGAGGGTTAGGGTTCACCCCTGATCCTCGTTGGTGACAGCTGTCGTCGGCCGCTGGTCTGGCCACGCCGTACCCGGTCGGCCGAAGCCAATCTCGAAGGAAAGGACCGGAGATGACACCTCCGCACAACTACCTGGCGGTCATCAAGGTCGTCGGCATCGGGGGTGGCGGCGTCAACGCCGTCAACCGGATGATCGAGGTTGGGCTCAAGGGCGTCGAGTTCATCGCGATCAACACCGATGCCCAGGCGCTGCTGATGAGCGACGCCGACGTCAAGCTCGACGTCGGCCGGGAGCTGACCCGTGGCCTGGGGGCCGGGGCCAACCCGGACGTCGGGAAGAACGCCGCCGAGGACCACCGCGACGAGATCGAAGAGGTGCTCAAGGGCGCCGACATGGTCTTCGTGACCTGTGGTGAGGGCGGCGGCACCGGCACCGGTGGCGCGCCCGTGGTGGCCAACATCGCCCGCAAGCTCGGCGCACTGACCATCGGTGTGGTGACCCGGCCGTTCTCCTTCGAGGGCAAGCGCCGTCAGGTGCAGGCCGAGACGGGGATCGACGAGCTCCGCAACCAGTGCGACACGCTCATCGTCATCCCGAACGACCGGCTGCTGGCCCTGGGTGACCGCAACATCAGCATGATGGACGCGTTCCGCACGGCCGACCAGGTGCTGCTCTCGGGTGTGCAGGGCATCACCGACCTGATCACCACCCCGGGTCTGATCAACCTGGACTTCGCCGACGTCAAGAGCGTGATGAGCGGCGCCGGCAGCGCGTTGATGGGCATCGGCAGCGCCCGCGGCGAGAACCGCGCGGTCGAGGCGGCCGAGGCGGCCATCTCCAGCCCACTGCTGGAGCAGAGCATGGACGGCGCGCGGGGTGTGCTGCTCTCCATCGCCGGTGGCTCTGACCTGGGTCTGTTCGAGATCAACGACGCCGCCCAGCTGGTCACCGACGCGGCCCACCCGGACGCCAACATCATCTTCGGCGCGGTCATCGACGACGCGCTCGGTGACGAGGTGCGGGTGACGGTCATCGCGGCCGGCTTCGACGGCGGCACGCCCGCGTACAAGGCGGCCGAGCCGACCCGCAAGTCCAACACCAACCAGCCGGCACCGCAGAGCACTCCGGCGCCGGCGCCGGCCACCAACCCCACTCCGGCGCAGTCACCGCGTCGCGTGCTCTTCGACGACGTGGACGTTCCCGACTTTCTCAAGAACGGGTCCTGAGCACCGCCGATGACCGACAGCTCAGCGACGGTACGACCGGATCGGCACGCCGAACTCGCGGCCGGTCTGGCACAGGTTCGGTCCCGGGTCGATGATGCCTGCGCGCAGGCCGGCCGGGACCGCGCCGACGTCACGATGATCGCGGTGACGAAGACCTACCCGGCCAGCGACGTGCTGGCGCTGGCCGGGCTCGGGGTGACCGACATGGGGGAGAACCGCGACCAGGAGGCAGCCGGCAAGGCCGCCGAGGTGGCCGCTGCCGGGGTGCGTCCCCGCTGGCACTTCATCGGCCAGTTGCAGCGCAACAAGGCACGCTCGGTGGTCCGTTACGCCGACGTGGTGCACTCCGTCGACAGTGTCCGGCTGGCCCGGGCGTTGGCCACCGCGACCGCCGACCGGCAGGCGCCGCTCGACGCCCTGATCCAGGTGAGCATCGACGGCGACGCGGCCCGGGGCGGAGCACTGCCCGACTCGGCGGATCCGGGCGCGGGGTTGGAGCCGGTGGCCGAGGCTGTCGCCGACGCGTCAGGGCTGCGTCTGGTGGGTCTGATGGCGGTCGCTCCGCTGGGGTGGGAGCCGGAGCGGGCGTTCGCCCGGCTCGCGGAGGTTGCCGACGCGTTTCGGGCAGTCCATCCGGGAGCCACCGCGCTCTCCGCCGGTATGAGCGGAGATTTCGAAATCGCGATCCGTTACGGCGCGACACATGTCCGCGTCGGTAGCGCGTTGCTCGGAATGCGTCCCACGCTGCGGTAGCCTGACCGCGAGACATGCAAATTACATCAGTGTTGTTTCAGGGGCGGGCGTCTCCTAGTCGGGGGTCGTGGCGCGCGACGCGAATCGCGCGCCGAGGGGATTGCCGTTCCGGTCCGATGGGCATGGTTGTCCACTCGCGACGGGCGACATGGCACGGGGGCGCGTGCCGCACGGCGGACGGAAGGGCGCGGGATGGGTGCACTGCGCAAGGCGGGGGTCTGGCTCGGTCTGGTCGAAGAAGACGACGAGCGGGCCTACGACGACGGTGGCTACGAAAAGGGTGGCTACCGCGACTCGCGTTACCGGCAGAGCCGGTACGCCGAGGAGTTCGCCGACGACGACGAGGACGACACCGAGGAGCCACCGGCTCCCCGGCCGCGCGACAGCGGGCGGGGTCGACTCTCCGAGCGGCCGAGCGGGCGGTTGAGCGAGTCCGAGCGCGGTGACGGTGAGCGTCCGGAGCGGGCCGAGCGGTCCAGCGTACGGTCGATCACCAGGTCCTCGGCGGGTGAGACCTCCGGCGCGCTGACCTACCACACGCGGGACAACCTGGCCCTCGCGCCGCAGGTCACGTCGCGTGAGCGGGCACTGCCCGAGGAGGAGCAGCGTTACCAGATCACCACGCTGCACCCCACCACCTACCGGGAGGCGCGCACCATCGGTGAGCACTTCCGCGACGGGGTCCCGGTGATCATCAATCTCACCGAGATGGATGAGGCCGATGCCCGCCGTCTGGTGGACTTCGCCGCCGGACTGGCGTTCGGCCTGCGCGGTACGATCGAGCGCGTGACCAATCGGGTGTTCCTGCTCTCACCGGCTAACGTCCAGGTCACCGCTGAGGACAAAGCCAAGATCGCTGAGGGCGGCTTTTTCAGTCTGAGTTGACCCCGCCCGACCCGAGGGACGTCGCTGACCGTGTTGTCGATCTTACTGCAAGTGCTGTACCTGATCCTTTATGTCTTCCTGCTCCTTCTTCTGTCCCGGTTCGTGTTGAGCGCCGTTCTGCAGTACGGCCGTCGCTGGCAACCGGGGCGTGGAGCATCGGCAGGATTGGAATCCGTGTGGAGCGTCACTGATCCCCCTCTCAACGCGTTGAGGCGTGTGATCCCTCCGCTGCGAATTGGTACCGTGAGCATCGACCTGGCCTCCCTTGTGCTCCTGGTTATCCTGTTCGTGCTGATGGAGTTCGTGTTAGGGCCGTCGATCAGGGCATCTGCCTGATGACCGACGCGCTTTCGCGGCCGCAACTGACCCGAGGAGTTTCGATGCCGCTGACCCCGGCCGACGTCCACAACGTCGCCTTCAAAAAGCCGCCGATCGGCAAGCGGGGGTATGACGAGGAGGAGGTCGACGCCTTCCTGGATGAGGTCGAGCGCGAGCTCGCCCGTCTCATCGAGGAAAACAACGAGCTGCGCGCCCAGGTGGAGCGCGGCGGCCGCGGCGGTGCCCCTGCGGGCCCCGGCGGCGACGCCCGTATGGCGGCGGAGCTCAACGACGTCAAGGCCCAACTGGACCGCGTGCAGCGCGACAAGTCGGCGGCCGAGCAGGCTGCCCGCGCGATGCAGGCCGAGCTGGAGCAGGTCCGCGCGACCGGCGGCCCGGCCGGCGGCGTCACCGGTGACGGTGAGCAGCAGGCCCTGCGCGTGCTGATGATGGCCCAGCGCACCGCCGACGACCACGTGTCCGACGCTCGCCGCGAGGCCGACCAGCTGCTGTCCGAGGCTCGCAGCAAGGCCGAGGAGGTGACCCGGGAGGCGCGCGCGAAGGCTGACGCCCTCGAGCGGGACGCCCGCCAGCGGCACCAGGAGGCCATGGGCGGCCTGGACGCCAAGCGCACGGCGCTGCAGAAGCACATCGAGGAGCTCAAGCAGTTCGAGCGCGAGTACCGCACCCGGCTCAAGGCGTACCTGGAGAGCCAGCTGCGTGACCTCGACGGTCGTGGCCAGGGCCTCGAGGCCGAGATGACCCGCTCCGAAGCCGGCCGGGTCGCTGGCGGCAACGGGCTGGCCGCAGCGGGCCTCGCTGGTTCATACGGCGGCGGCGGGCGCTCCGGCGCCCTCGAAGCCGGACGCTGAGCACCGGCCGGCGATCGCTGTCCGCCAATGGTGACGGTCGCCGGCCCTGCCTGGACGGTTCGACGCGGCGGGGGTGAGCCGTGATAGTGGCAAGTCTCCTGCTCATCCTCGTCGCGGTGGTGCTGCTGGTGCTCGGCCTGGCCGGTGGCTCCAGCTTCTTGTTGGTCATCTCCATCGCGGCCAGTCTGCTGGCCGCCGTGGCGTTGGTGGTGGGCGCCCGCCAGGCAGCCGCCAACCGCGCCATGGCGGATCCCGGCCGGCCCGACCGGCGACACCCCGACGCACCCCGCACGGCCAGCCAGGCCACGCCGGGTGCCGCGTACGGGCCGCCACTGGTCGAGCCGGAGGTGCCGGTCCAGCACGTGCCCACGACGTTTGGTACCGGCGGCACCGGGTGGCGGCAACCACCCGTGCCGCCGGACGACCATGCGCCGCCTGTCGACTCGCGCGACGATGACGCGTCGCCGCGCGTCGACGAGGCGTCGCCGTACGACCAGGGGACGGCGTTCGCGACTGCGGCGGACGAGGCGCCCTCGCGGGCCAGGCCGGTCAGCCCAGCGTCGCCGGTCGCGGCGTCGACCGACGACGTGTTCGACCCTGCGGTCTCGGCGGTCGACGAGCCGGCCGTCCAGCAGATCACGGCCGCCGAGGCGGCCCGGGTGGCGCGACTGCTCGACGCCGTCGAGGTCGTCGACGGCCGCCCCCGCTACCACCTCGAGAGCTGTCCCCACCTGGTTGGCTGGCAGCCCGAGACGCTGCCGGTCGCCGAGGCCGTGGAGCTCGGCTTCACTCCGTGCGCGCACTGCGCGCCGGCGACCGCTCTCCTCGCCGACGCCCGGCCGATCTGAAGCGGCGCCGGTGCCCGCACAGGACACGCTCACCGTGGCGGTACGGGTGAAGCCCGGCGCCTCCCGGGGCCGGGTTGGTGGCCGCTTCGACGGCCCGCACGGGCCCGCCCTCGTGATCGCGGTCCACGAGCCGGCCGTCGACGGTCGCGCCACCGAGGCGGCCCGCCGGGCGCTGGCCGGCGCGTTGGGCGTCCGACCGGCCGCGGTGTCACTGCGTACCGGCGCGGCCAGCCGGGACAAGCTCTTCCTCGTCGATCGGCCCAGCCCGGAGATGCCCGGGGTGCTGCGCCGCCTGCGCGACGGATCCGCCGAGTGAGGACAGCCCAGGCAAGGCAGCCGTGACGCCCGGGTTGGACATCGCGCTGCTGCTCGGTGCGGCCGTGCTGCTGGTCGCCGTCGGCGCGGTGCGGCTCTCCACCCGGCTCGGCGTGCCCAGCCTCCTGGTCTACCTGGCGTTGGGCGTGGCGATCGGCGAGGGCGGGTTGGGCATCCGTTTCGACGATGTCGAGCTGACCCGGACCCTCGGCTTCTGCGCGTTGATCGTGATCATCGCGGAGGGCGGCCTCACCGCCCGGTGGAGCACGCTGCGCCCGGTGCTCGGGTTGGCCTCCGCGCTCTCCACGGTCGGCGTGATCGTCAGCATCGTGGTGGTCGGCGTCGCCGTGCACCTGCTGCTGGGGCTGGACTGGCGGTTGGCGCTGCTCTACGGCGCGGTGCTCTCGTCCACTGACGCGGCGGCCGTCTTCGCCACCCTGCGCCGGCTGCGGTTGCCGCCCCGGCTGGTGGCGACACTGGAGGCCGAGTCGGGGATGAACGACGCCCCGGTGGTGCTGCTGGTGGTGCTGCTGTCGCACCAGGGCTTTGCGCACCCATGGTGGTACGAGGTCGCACTGGTCTTCTACGAACTGGGCGTCGGTGCGGCGGTGGGCGTGGCCGCGGGCGTTGCCGGCACCTGGGCGCTGCGCCGGGCGGCGTTGCCCTCGGCCGGGCTCTACCCGATCGCGGCGGTGGGCATCACAGTGCTGGCGTACGCCGCCGGGGCGGTTCTGCACGCTTCGGGGTTCCTCGCCGTCTACGTGGCCGGGGTGCTGCTGGGCAATGCCCGGCTGTCGCACCGGCAGGCGATTCTCGGCTTCGCGGACGGGCTGGCCTGGCTCGCCCAGATCGGGTTGTTCGTCCTGCTCGGGTTGTTGGTCTCGCCGGGCCGGCTGGACGCGGCGGTGCTGCCCGCGGTGGTCGCCGGGCTGGCTCTGGTGCTGCTGGCCCGGCCGCTGTCGGTGGCCGTCACGGCGTTGCCGTTCCGGGTCGGCCTTCGAGAACAGGCGTTCCTGTCCTGGGCCGGGTTGCGCGGGGCGGTGCCGATCGTGCTGGCCACCATTCCGCTCTCCGAGCGGGTGCCCGGCGCGGAGCGGCTCTTCGACGTGGTCTTCGTGCTGGTGGTGATCTTCACGTTGGTGCAGACCGGGACGCTGGGGCCGTTCGCCCGCCGGTTGCGGGTGACCGCGCCGGCCGAGGCCGCCGAGATCCACGTGGAGACCGCGCCGCTGGAGCGGATGCGGGCGGATCTGCTCCAGGTGGAGGTGCCGCCGGGTTCGCGACTGGCGGGTGTGCACGTGGACGAGCTACGGCTCCCGTTGGGCGCGTCGGTGACCCTGGTGCTGCGCGACGGCGTGGGCTTCGTGCCCGCACCGGACACCCGGTTGAAGACCGGCGACAGTCTGCTGATCGTGGCGACCGCCGGGGTACGGGACGCTGCGGAACGGCGGTTGCGGGCGGTCAGTCGGCGGGGTCGTCTGGCCCGATGGTTTGGTGAGTACGGGGATGAGGCGGTCGATTGATCTGCTAGCGTTCCCTTTGCCCCAGTTAGGCAGGGCTAGGGGCTGTTAGACGGTGCGACGGTGCGGCACGTTGTCGGACGCCTGTACGTTCCGTATTCTTGCCAACCTCCGGAGTGCGCGGCCATCGTCGCCGCGCGCCCCTTTTCGTACATAGGGGACGCCTGGTTGGCGCCCCCTGACCCAGGCGCCGCGGACCGCGCGGTTCCCCGGCCGAGGGAGCGACCCATGGCGAAGCCATCCGACACCAGGACCGCCGGGCGCAAGCCGGTGGCCAAGGCCACCCGCAGCACGGCGGAGACCGAGAAGATCCGGGCGGCGCTGGCGGCGCGTCGGGACGAGCTTCGTGCCGAGTACGATCAGACGCTGAGTGAGATCACCGAGCTGCAGCGCGATCGGCTGACCGACTCGGCCGGGGACGACCAGGCCGACACGGGCACCAAGACGCTCGAGCGGGAGCAGGAGATCTCTCTCGCCAACAGCATTCTGGAACGGATCACGCAGGTGGAGCGCGCTCTGGAGCGCCTCGACGAGGGTGGTTACGGCTGGTGCGAGCGGTGCGGCAACCCGATCCCGGTCGAGCGCCTCGCCGCCTTCCCGTCGGCCACCCAGTGTGTGACGTGCAAGCAGCTGGAGGAGCGGCGCTGAGGTCCGTTCCCCGGCGGCGATGAGACGGTGAGCGATCACCGCCAAGACTGTCGATGGGGAGCGCATGACCGCAGTACCGTCCGCCGAACCCGGCCGCACCGACCCGGGTGGCGGCACACGCCGGCCCCGGGCCGTCGCGATTCTCGCCGGAGTCGCCCTGGTGGCCCTGCTGGCCGACCTGGTCACCAAGCACCTCGCGCTGGCCGCGCTGTCCGACCGGGAGCCGGTCCGGCTGCTCGGCGGGTTCGTCTACCTGAGCCTGACCCGCAACAGCGGCGCGGCCTGGAGCATCGGCGCGGACCACACCTGGGTCTTCCCGCTGATCACCATCGGGGTGGTCGGCTGGATCGTCTGGATGGCACTGCGGCTGCGTTCGCTGCCCTGGGCGGTCTCCCTCGGCCTGGTGCTCGGCGGCGCGTTGGGCAACCTCGTCGACCGGATCTTCCGGGCGCCGTCCCCCTTCCACGGGCACGTGGTCGACATGATCAGCCTCTTCGACCCGTACGGCCAGGTGTGGCCGGTGTTCAACCTGGCCGACAGTTCACTGGTCTGCGGCGTGCTGCTGGCCGTCCTGTTGGAGCTGACCGGCCGCCAGCGTGACGGCCGGCGGGCGGGGCGCGACGGCGACCCGGCCACGACGGACGCCAAGCCGGGCGCCGAGCAGAGGGAGCGGGCATGACCTCCGCGTTCGCCGCTGGCGGCGACCAGCGTTCCCTTCCGGTTCCGGACGGCCTCGACGGCATGCGCCTCGACCAGGCGGTCTCCCGCCTGTTCGGGCTCTCCCGCACCGCCGCCGCAGCCCTTGTCGACGCCGGAGACGCGCTTGTCGACGGCTCCGCCCGACCCAACTCGCACAAGGTCAAGGCCGGCTCCTGGCTGGACGTCACGCTGCCCGCCCCGGTCGCACCGCCGACAGTGGTGCCGCAGGCGGTGCCCGGCCTGCGGGTGGTCTACGCCGACGACGACATCGTCGTGGTCGACAAGCCGGTGGGGGTGGCCGCGCACCCCAGCCCCGGGTGGACCGGGCCGACGGTGATCGGCGCGCTCGCCGCGATCGGGCACCGCATCTCCACGAGCGGCGCCGCCGAGCGGCAGGGCGTGGTGCACCGGCTCGACGTGGGCACCACCGGGATCATGGTGGTGGCCAAGAGCGAGCAGGCGTACACGGCGTTGAAGCGGGCCTTCAAGTACCGCGAGGTCGACAAGGGCTACCACGCGGTGGTGCAGGGTCACCTGGACCCGCTGCGCGGCACCGTCGACGCGCCGATCGACAGGCACCCCACCCACGACTACCGGTGGGCGGTCGTCTCCGGCGGCAAGCCGAGCATCACCCACTACGACACCCTTGAGGCGTTCCCGGCGGCGAGCCTGGTCGACGTCCGGCTGGAGACCGGCCGGACCCACCAGATCCGGGTGCACTTCTCCACCCTGCGGCACCCCTGTGTGGGTGACCTCACCTACGGCGCCGATCCCACCCTCTCGGCCCGTCTCGGCCTGGCCCGACAGTGGCTGCACGCCCGCGAACTGAGCTTCTTGCACCCCCGAACGGGGGACGAGGTCCGGTTCGTCAGCGACTACCCTGACGATCTGGACCGTGCGCTCCAGATCCTGCGTGACTGAGCGGCGACCACCCGACACCGTTCCACAGAGGGGATCCCGCCCGTGCGCGCCGGCAACCTGCTGCGGCAGCTGGACCAGCGGCTGCTGCCGCCGCTGACCCGGGCGGTGACCCGGCTGGGTGACCGGTCGGCGCGGTCCGGCGTGCTCAGCTGGGCGGCCGTGCTCTCCGCGGCGGCGGTGCTGGGCACCGCGGTCTGGGCCGTCGACGACACTCCGGTCGGCGACCGGACGGTCGGCGAGGTGACCCGGGTCGGCGTTGCCGACGGCGACTCCGTCCCCGGCTACCTGCGGTCGGCCGCGGCCGACCTGGCCGCGCTGCCCGCGTCCGCCACGGCCGCCGAGGGCGGGACGTACGCGCTGGTCACGCTTGAGGCGTACCTGCCGCCGCAGCGGCTGGCGACGGTGCTCGGCGACGTCGGGGTCTCGACCGTCTTCGGGCGGGTTCCGCTGCCCGGCCGACAGACCGAGATCGTCAAGATCCCCGCGCTGCGGGTGCCCGACGACGTGGTCGCCGGGATGGAACAGGTGGCGGCCCGCAAGGAGACCGAGGCCGCCGACTACCGGGCCAGGGCCGCCGCGGTTGACGGCGACGGGGCGGGCGAGCAGGAGCTGCGGGAGCAGTACGCCAGCGGCGCCGAGGTGGCCGCCGCCGAGGCCGCCGCGTACCGCACCGGCTGCGCCTGCGTCTACGCGGCGGTGGTACGCGCGACCCCGGTGGCACTGCGCGGCGTCGCGGCCCGGCCGGATGTGCGGGCGGTCGACCCCGCCCCCGAGGTGTACCGGCTGGACCGCACGGTCTTCACGCCACCCCTGCCCGAACAGCGCGACGTGGTGCGCCCGCCGGCCGACACCGGGCCGAGCGCCGCACCTGCCGAGTCCGAGCGGCC
This sequence comes from Micromonospora sp. D93, assembly GCF_018070365.1. Lineage (NCBI taxonomy): Bacteria > Bacillati > Actinomycetota > Actinomycetes > Micromonosporales > Micromonosporaceae > Micromonospora > Micromonospora sp. D93. The sequence goes on from NZ_JAGPXW010000020.1 coordinate 55,066, forward strand.
GGCGCCGGTGATCAGCGCACCGGCGCCCTCCGCTTCCGTGGGCGAATCGTCGGAACCCGCACCAGTCGTGACGATTCCGTCACCCGAACCGTCGAAGCCGGTGCCCACCGAGTCGGCGCCGCCGAGCGTCACCACCTCGCCGAACGCCACCGTCGCCGAGCCGTCGCCGTCAGCGTCGCCGTCGTGATCTGCGCCGGCTGGTGTGCGCTCTGAGGTGTGGTCCGAATAGGGTTGGGTTCGTAGCCTGTCAGACGGAGATCGATGGCGCTGGGAGGGCGGGCCGTGGAGGGCAGTGAGACCGGCTGGGGCCGGCCGGCCGAACCAGCGCCGCGGTGGCGCGCGTTGTTGGACCGTGCCCGGCTGGGCGGTCGCGGCGCGGAGCAGACCGAGCCGGAGCGGCACGGCGACGAGCCGCCGCCGGACCCTCTGCCACGGCGTGCGGCCCCCAACGGCTACGCCGGGCGGGCGCCCGCCATCGGGCATCCGGCCGACCTGTCGTACGGCGCGGAGCCCGGTTACCGGGCCGAGGCGACCTACCGCGTCGACCCCGCGTACCGGGCTGAGCCCGCGTACCGGGCCGAGCCGGACTATCGGGCCGAGCCGGACTATCGGGCCGAGCCGGACTATCGGGCCGAGCCGGCGTACCGGACCGAGCCGAGTTACCGGGCCGAGCCGGACTATCGATCGGAGCCGGCGTACCGGACCGAGCAGCCGGACTACCGCGCCGAGCCCGGCTACCGGGCCGAGCCGGAATACCGGGGCGAGCCCGGCTACCGCGCCGAGCCGGACTACCGCGCCACGCCCGGCTACCGGGCCGAGCCGGACTACCGGGCCGAGCCGACGTACCGGGCCGAGCCCGAGCCGCCGCCCCGCGGCCCCGACCCGGTCCCGTCGCGCTACGCCTTGCTGGACAACGGCTACCGACCCGGCGACCCACCGGTGGAGTCGCGGTACGCCCTGCTGGAGACCGGCTACCAGCCGGAGAGCGGCTACCCCGCGGTCGCGTCACCGCCCCCGCCGGTCGCACCGCCGCCGGCTATCCCGCCGGTCGCCCCGCCACCCGCGCCACCGGTCGCCCCGCCGGTTCCGCCGCCACCCGCCCCGACGGTCGGTTCGGCGGTCGCCGAGCGTGCCTACCCGACCCGGATCGAGTGGCGCCCACCGGCCGTCGACCAGGAGCAGGAGCGCGCCAACGGGGTGCTCCAACGGGACCTGGGCACGCCCCGGGTGTTCGCCTTCGCCAACCCCAAGGGCGGGGTGCACAAGACGACCGCCACCGTGCTCGCCGCGGCGACGGTCGGCAGCGTCCGCGGCAAGGGCGTGCTGGCCTGGGACGACAACGAGCTGCGCGGCACCCTCGGCCTGCGCGCCGGCAGCGCCCGGCACGCCCGGACGATCCGGCACCTGATCAGCGACCTGGCCCAGATCGAGATCCTGGAGGGCGCGACCCTGCTGGACCGGCTGGACGACTACCTGCGGCACGCCTCCGACGGCTCGTACGACGTGCTGGCCGGCGAGGAGAGCCCGCGGTTCGCCCAGCGACTGGACCAGTTCACCGTCCGACGTGTGCTGGAGTTGCTGCGGCGCACCCACGACGTGGTCTGTGTGGACACCGGCAACAACGTGGAGAGCCCCAACTGGCGCACGGTGATGCAGGCCGCCGACCAGTTGGTGGTGACCACCGTGCCCCGGGAGGACGCGGCGTTCAGCGCGGACTGGATGCTCGACCTGCTGCACGAGGAGGGCATGGGGGAGTTGGCGGACAACGCGATCACCCTCATCTCCTGCCCGACCCCGGGTCGCTCGACGCTCCAGGACGACCTGGAGCGGCACTTCGCCACCCGTACCCGTGGTGTGGCAGTCGTGCCGTACGACCCGGCTCTGGAGACCGGGTCGTCGATCGAGTACCACCAACTCCAGCCGGAGACCCGGCAGGCGTGGCTGCGGGCCGCGGCGATGATGGTGGAGCCGTTCGCCCGGTGAGCTGGTCTGCCGCCACCGGAGCCCCAGGCTCGCACCGGGCCTGAGAGGATCATCGGGTGAGCCCGGACAACCCCGGCCCTGAGCGGCCCGTCGACGAGCCCGACCAACCCACGCCACCCCGCACGCCGGACGCGAAACCGCTGGAGGCCGACCCGTCGGCCGAGGCGGCGTCGGGCGGGTTCGGCCCGGGTCGGTTGCCGGCCTCGGCGGCGTACCAGAGCTCGCTGGAGCTTCGGTTCGACGAGCCGCGCCGTCCGCTGCGTGCCGTGGCGACGGTGCTGGGCGCCGTGCTCGCGTTGGCCGCGCTGGGTGTCCCGCTCGGGCTGCTCTGGGCCGCGCTCGCGCCGGACACTCCGGTGCTCAAGACCGCCGAGGGGGCCATCTACGCCGAGCCGCAGCCGGAGCAGCCGATCGCCGCCGACGGCTGGTTCAGCCTGCTCGGGCTGGCCTTCGGGCTGATCGTGGCGCTCGCCCTGTGGTTCGTCCTGCGTCGGCGGCGCGGCCCGGTCGGGCTGCTCGCCGCGGTGCTCGGCACGCTGGCCGCCGCGCCGGTGGCCTGGCAGGTGGGGCGGCGGATCGGCCTGGCCACCTTCGACCGGTTGCTGGCCACCGCCCCGGCCGGGCAGGCCTTCAGCAAACCCGCCGACCTGCGCGCCGGTGGGGTGGACTGGCTGCTCGGCGTGCTGCCGGTGCCGCACGGCAACCTGCTGCTGCCGGCGTTCGGGGCCGCGGTCATGTACACCCTGCTGGCCGGCTGGTCGCGGTGGCCGGGGCTACGCCCGGAGCCCGAGCCGGGGGAGTTCAGTTGGGTGTCGGCGGGGACGCCAGCTCCGACAGCGGCACCGGAACCGCCCGCACCTGACGCAGCAGAGCCGCCTCGCGGTTGAGCAACCGCAGCTCTGCGCGGAGCCGGGAGGCGGTGTCGTCGATCGCCAGCAGCCGTTGCCGGTCGTCGACGGTGAGCGCCGCGGTGGCCGCAACCAGGTGCGAGAGCACCGTCGGGTCCTCCGGCAGCTGCTCGGAGATCTCCTCCGGGTCGGAACGGATCAGGCCGAGGTACTGCCGGAACACCGCGATCACCCGGGCGGCCAGCAGATCGGCCACCTCGTCCGGGCCGCCCGGGTCGGGCAGCCACTCGACGTCGGCGGTCAGGTAGGGCTCGGCGCTGTCGTCGACCTCGGCGATCCGGAAACGACGGCGGCCGACAGTGACGATGTCGAAACCACCATCGGCCAGCTCCGTCACCTGGCGCAGCTCGGCGGTGCAGCCCACCTCGTGCAGGGTGACCTCGCCGGCGCTCGGCGTCGCCCGGCCGCCGGGACCGGCGGGCGCGACCTCCCAGCCGGCCTGGATGGCCACCACGCCGAACTCACGCGGGGCACCCTCGGGCAGGTCGACAAGGTGTCGGACCAGCGCCCGGTAGCGCTCCTCGAAGATGTGCAGCGGCAGCACCAACCCGGGGAAGAGCACCGTTGCGAGCGGGAACACCGGCAGCCGTGCGGTCACATGGTCGAGCCTAACCAATCTCGCCCCCGGGGGCGTGGCCCGGCTCACCGTCCCGGCGGGCGGGCGGCTCGGGTGGCCGTCGGGCCGGCCGCCTAGACTCGCAAGGGTGCTGAATCGGATCGACCTGCGCGACGGTCTCGGTGACCCTCGCCGCCTGCTGCCCCGTGCCCAGCTCGACGTGTCCGTCGCCGTCGAGCGGATCCGGCCCCTGGTGGAGGCGGTCCGCGAGCATGGGTACCCGGCGATCCGGGAGGCAAGCGAACGGTTCGACGGCGTCTCCCCGGAGGTGCTGCGGGTGCCGGTCGAGGCGATCACCGAGGCGGAGGGGGTGCTCGACCCGGCGGTGCGTGCCGCGCTGCTGGAGTCCATCGCCCGGGCCCGTCGGGTGCACGCCGACCAGCGGCGCACCGACCACACCACCCAGGTGGTGCCCGGCGGCACGGTCACCGAGCGGTGGCTGCCGGTCGACCGTGTCGGCCTCTACGTGCCCGGTGGCCTGGCGATGTACCCGTCGACAGTGGTGATGAACGTGGTGCCCGCCCAGGCGGCCGGGGTGCGCTCGCTGGTGGTGGTCAGCCCCCCGCAGAAGGACAACGACGGCCTGCCCGACCCCCGGGTGCTCGCCGCGTGCGCGCTGCTCGGTGTGGACGAGGTGTACGCCGTGGGCGGGGCCCAGGCGGTGGCGATGCTGGCGTACGGCGCGGCGGTGGACCCGGCGGGTGAGCTGCGGTGCGACCCCGTCGACCTGATCACCGGCCCCGGCAACATCTGGGTGACCGCCGCCAAGCGGCTGCTGCGGGGCGTGGTCGGCATCGACGCCGAGGCCGGGCCGACCGAGATCGCCATCCTGGCCGACGACACCGCGGACCCGGCGCACGTGGCCGCCGACCTGATCAGTCAGGCCGAGCACGACCCGCTCGCCGCGAGCGTGCTGGTCACCCCGTCGGTGGCGTTGGTCGAGGCGGTCGAGGCGGAGTTGGCCCGGCAGGTGCCGGCGACCAAGCACACCGAGCGGGTCACCACGGCGCTGACCGGTGAGCAGAGCGGCGTGGTGCTTGTCGACGACCTTGAGGCGGGGCTGCGGGTGGTCGACGCGTACGCGGCCGAGCACCTGGAGATCCAGACGGTCGACGCCCGGGAGTGGGCGCTGCGGGTCCGCAACGCCGGGGCGATCTTCGTGGGTGCCTGGTCGCCGGTGTCGCTCGGCGACTACTGCGCCGGGTCCAACCACGTGCTGCCCACCGGCGGCTGTTCCCGGCACTCCTCCGGCCTGTCCGTGCAGTCCTTCCTGCGCGGCGTGCACCTGATCGAATACACCGAGGCGGCGCTGCGCGACGTGGCCCCGCACGTGGTCACCCTGGCCAACGTGGAGGACCTGCCCGCGCACGGCCAGGCGGTCCAGGCCCGTTTCCCCGGAGGAGGCCCGGCGTGACCAGCCTGGATGATCTGCCGATCCGTGCCGACCTGCGGGGGCTGTCGCCGTACGGTGCGCCGCAACTGGACGTGCCGGTGCGGCTCAACACCAACGAGAACTCCCACCCGGTGCCGGAGCCGGTGGTCGAGGCGATCGGCAAGGCGCTCGCGGCCGAGCTGCGCGAGTTGAACCGCTACCCGGACCGGGACGCGGCGGCGCTCCGCGCCGACCTGGCCGACTATCTCGGGCACGGGCTCACCGTCGAGCACGTGTGGGCGGCCAACGGCTCCAACGAGATCCAGCAGCAACTGCTGCAGGCGTTCGGCGGGCCGGGGCGCAGCGCGCTCGGTTTCGTTCCGGCGTACTCGATGCACCCGCTGCTGGCCCTCGGCACCAGCACCCGGTGGGTGCCCGCCGAGCGCGGCGTGGACTTCGGGCTGACCGCCGAGGAGGCTGTCGCCCAGGTCCGCGAGCACCAGCCGGACGTGGTCTTCCTCTGCTCGCCGAACAACCCCACCGGCACGGCACTGGACCCGGCGGTGATCGCCGCGGTGCTCGACGTCGCGCCCGGCATGGTGGTCGTCGACGAGGCGTACGCCGAGTTCGCCCGGCCCGGGACGGTCAGCGCCCTCGCGGTGTTGCCCGGCCACCCACGGCTGGTGGTCACCCGGACGATGAGCAAGGCGTTCGGCTTCGCCGGCGGCCGGCTGGGTTACCTGGCCGCCGACCCGGCGGTGGTGCGGGCGGTGCAGCTGGTCCGTTTGCCGTACCATCTCTCCGCGCTCACCCAGGCCGCCGCACGCGCGGCGGTGGCCCACCGCGATGCCCTTCTCGGTACGGTGAGCGCGATCATGGCGCAGCGGGACCGGATCGTGGCGACGCTGCGCGAGCGGGGGTTGCGGGTCGCCGACAGCGACGCCAACTTCGTGCTCTTCGAGGTGGGCGGCGACCAGACCGTCGTCTGGAACGCCCTGCTGGCGCAGGGGGTGCTGGTCCGTGACGTCGGCCTGCCCGGCTGGCTGCGGGTGACAGCTGGCACCGCCGCCGAGACCGACGCCTTCCTTTCTGCAATGGAGACCTCGCAATGAGTCGGACCGCCCGGGTGGAGCGGATCACCAAGGAGACCAAGGTCCTCGTCGAGATCGATCTCGACGGCACCGGCGCCGCCGAGATCAGCACCGGCGTCGGCTTCTACGACCACATGCTGCACCAGATCGCCCGGCACGGCGGCTTCGACCTGACCGTGCGCACCGTGGGTGACCTGGAGATCGACGCGCACCACACGATCGAGGACACCGCGCTCGCCCTGGGCGCGGCGTTCGACCAGGCGCTTGGCGACAAGGCCGGCATCCGGCGGTACGGCTCGGCGACCGTGCCGATGGACGAGGTGCTGGTCCGGGCGGCGGTGGACCTCTCCGGTCGGCCGTACGTGGTGCACGACGAGCCGGTGCTCGCCCCCTACATCGGGCCGGTGTACGCGACAAGCATGACCCGGCACATCTGGGAGTCCTTCGGCCAGGCGGCCCGGGTCACGCTGCACGTCGACGTGCTGCGGGCGGCTCGGCCGGGCGGTCACCCGGACGCGCACCACGTGGTGGAGGCGCAGTTCAAGGCGGTCTCCCGCGCGTTGCGCGAGGCCACCTCGATCGATCCGCGTTCGGCCGGGGCGATCCCGAGCACGAAGGGCGCTCTCTAATGGGTGGCGCGTTGCCGACGTTGTTGCTGATCCTGGCCGGGGTGCTGGTGGGTGGCACCTGGTCGCTCTACCGGCAGGGTGCGCCGAAGGCCGCCGTCCTGGTCACCGCGGCGCTCGCGGTGCTCGCCACGGTCGCCGGGGTTCTGCGGCTGCTGCCGGAGAACGGGTGATCGGGGTGACGACGTGAGTGACGTGGTGGTGCTCGACTACGGCTCGGGCAACCTGCGGTCGGCGGAGCGGGCGCTGGCCGCCGCCGGGGCGGACGTCCGGGTGACCGACGACCTGGCCGCGGCGGCTGCCGCCGATGGGCTGGTGGTGCCGGGTGTGGGGGCGTACGCGGCGTGCATGGCGGGGATCGAGGCGCTGGGCGCCGGCCCGGTGATCGCCGAACGGGTGGCTGCCGGCCGGCCGGTGCTCGGCATCTGTGTGGGCATGCAGGTGCTCTTCGAGCACGGCGACGAGCACGGCGTGGTGACCAAGGGGCTGGGGTTGCTGCCCGGCGGGGTGACCCGGCTGGCCGCGGCCCGGTTGCCGCACATGGGTTGGAACACGGTCCGGGCGCCCCGGGAGTCGGTGCTGTTCGCCGGGTTGACGCAGCAGAGTCGGTTCTATTTCGTCCACTCGTACGCCATGGGTGACCCGGCGGCGCTTGCCGCTGCCGGTGCCACGGTGACCACCGCCCACCACGACACGGACTTCGTCGCGGCGGTGGAGCGTGGCTCGTTGTCGGCGGCCCAGTTCCATCCGGAGAAGTCCGCCGACACCGGTGCCGCGCTGCTGCGCAACTGGCTCGCCACGTTGCCCAGCGGTGGCTGAGCGTCGTCGCGCGGCGTCCGATCGGCGGGCGTCGCGGTGAGCCGGGAGCGCGCCCGCCGACGGGCGGTGCGGGAGGCGGAGCAGGCCCGGGAGCGTGCGGTCCGGCAGCGCCAGGTCGCTCGCCGGCAGCGTCGTCGTGCGGTGGTCCGCGGGTTGACGCCGCGGCTGCGGCGGGGTCGCTCCGGGCGGCTGGCCCGGCACACTCGGGGTGAGCGGGCCGCGATCGTGCTGCTCACCGGCGCGGCGTTGATCCTGATCTGGACGTTCGTCGACAACCTGGCGTTGCGTATCGCGCTGATCGTGCTCTTGCTGCTCGTACTGCCGGCGATCGTCGTGATCGCCCTGGACCGTCGTACCTGATCGAGGAGAAGACCTTGAGCCTCACCCTGTTACCCGCCGTGGATGTCGCTGACGGCCGGGCCGTCCGGCTCGTGCAGGGCGCCGTCGGAAGCGAGAGCATCTACGGTGACCCGTTGGACGCGGCGCTGGCCTGGCAGCAGGACGGCGCCGAGTGGATCCACCTGGTCGACCTGGACGCGGCGTTCGGTAGGGGCACCAACGCGCACCTGCTCGCCGAGGTGGTGCGTCAGTTGGACGTGAAGGTGGAGCTCTCCGGGGGCATCCGTGATGACGAGTCGCTGCGCGCGGCGCTGGGCACCGGGGCGGCCCGGGTGAACATCGGGACCGCCGCCCTGGAGGACCCGGTCTGGTGTGACCGGGTGGTCGCGGAGTACGGCGACCGGGTGGCCATCGGGCTGGACGTGCGGGGTCACACGCTGTCGGCGCGGGGTTGGACCCGGGACGGCGGTGACCTGTACGAGGTGTTGGAGCGGCTGGACAAGGCGGGCGCGAGCCGGTACGTGGTCACCGACATCACCAAGGACGGCACGATGCGCGGGCCGAACCTGGATCTGTTGCGGGAGGTGTGCGCCCGTACCGACCGGCCGGTGATCGCCTCGGGTGGGGTGTCCACCCTGGACGACCTGCGGGCGTTGGCGACCCTGGAGTCGGCCGGTGTGGAGGGTGTCATCGCCGGCAAGGCGCTCTACGCGGGTGCTTTCACGGTGGCCGAGGCGTTGCGGACGCTGGCCGAGGCGTGACGACGACCCGGCTGGGGTCGGGTGGCCCGTGGGAGCAGCGTTACGGGTACTCCCGGGTGGTCCGGGCCGGTGAGCGGGCCTGGACGGCCGGTTGCACGGCGACGGTCGACGGCCGGGTGGTGCACGTCGGTGACGCGGCGGCGCAGACCGCGCAGGCTCTGCGGATCGGGCTGGCGGCGCTCGCCGAGGTGGGCGCGGAGCCGGGTGACGTGGTCCGGACCAGGATGTACGTGACGGACCGGCTGCACGCCGACGAGGTGGGCCGGGCGCACAACGTGGTCTTCGGTGCGGTCCGGCCGGCGGCGACCCTGGTGGTGGTGGCCGGTCTGCTGGACCCGGAGCACCTGGTCGAGGTGGAGTTGGAGGCGTACCTCGGCGATCGCTGAGGTACGCCGGCGGACGGCCTGCCGGTCGGCCTGCGGCTCGATAAGTTGTGCACAACTTAATTGTGGGCTACGGTTCAGCGGTGACCGATGACCTGGTGCTGCGCCGGCAGGTGTGCTTCGCGCTCTACGCCGCGTCGCGCGCACTTACCGACGTCTACCGGCCGATCCTCGACGAGGTCGGGTTGACCTACCCGCAGTACCTGGTGCTGCTCGTGCTCTGGGAACGCCCCGACGACGCCCCCACGGTGTCCGAGCTGGGCGCCGAGCTGCGGCTGGACTCCGGCACGCTCTCCCCGCTGCTCAAGCGGCTGGAGGGGGCGGGTCTGGTGGTGCGGCGGCGGTCCGTCCGCGACGAGCGGCGGGTCGAGGTGGGCCTCACCGAGCAGGGTCGGGCGCTCCGCGAGCAGCTCTGCGACGTCCCACTGCGGATCGCGCAGGCCACCGGGCTGGGCCTCGGTGAGCTCGTCGCGCTGCGCGACACCCTCACCCGGGTCACCGACACCATCCACCGACAGAAGGAGCAGTGACCATCATGCAGGTTCTCTACACCGCGTCAGCGACCGCCACCGGCGACGGCCGGGACGGTCACGTCGAGACCTCCGACGGCACGCTCGCGCTCGACCTGGCCGTGCCGAAGGAGATGGGCGGCGCCGGCAGCGCGGCCAACCCGGAGCAGCTCTTCGCCGCCGGCTACGCGGCCTGCTTCCACAGCGCCCTGCGGGTGGTGGCCCGCCGGGCCAAGGCCGACGTGACAGGTTCCGTGGTCAACGCCGAGGTGGGCATCGGCCCGAACGGCAGCGGCGGCTTCGGGCTCACCGCGCAGCTCGTCGTCGACCTGCCCGCCGTGCCCCGCGAGGTCGCCGAGCAGCTGGTCGAGCAGGCCCACCAGGTCTGCCCGTACTCCAACGCCACCCGTGGCAACGTCGACGTCACGCTGACCGTCCGCGAGACCCTGCCCGCCTGACGTCGCCTCCCCAGGCCCCCACCCCGGACGAGAGGACGACCACCCCGTGACCAGCAACCGCGAGATCCACCTGGCCAGCCGCCCCGTCGGCTGGCCCACCGAGGACGACTTCCGGCTCGTCGAAACCGACGTTCCGACGCCCGGGCCGGGCCAGATCGTGGTCCGCAACCAGTACCTGTCCGTCGACCCGTACATGCGCGGACGGATGAACGACGTCAAGTCGTACGTGGCGCCGTTCGCGCTCGACGCGTCGCTCGACGGCGCCGCGATCGGCGAGGTGGTGGCCAGCGAGGCGGCGGACATCGCCGTCGGGGCCACCGTCCTGCACGGGCTGGGCTGGCGGGAGTACGCGCTGCTCGACGCCACCGCCGCCCGCCCGGTCGACCCGAGCATCGCCCCGGTCAGCGCATACCTGAGCGTGCTCGGCATGACCGGGTTGACCGCGTACGCCGGGCTGCTGGAGGTGGCCGCGATGAAGCCCGGCGAGACGGTCTTCGTCTCCGCCGCGGCCGGCGCGGTGGGCAGCCTGGTCGGCCAGATCGCCAAACTCAAGGGCGCCGGCCGGGTGGTCGGCAGCGCCGGCTCGCCGGCCAAGGTCGAACGGCTGCGGGCGCTGGGCTTCGACGCCGCCTTCGACTACCACGACGGGGTCCGCGAGTCGCTGCGGGCGGCCGCCCCGGACGGCGTCGACGTCTACTTCGACAACGTCGGCGGCGACCACCTGGAGGCGGCGATCTCGGCCATGAACCTGCACGGCCGGGTCGCCATCTGCGGCATGATCGCCCAGTACAACGCCACCGAACCATCGGCAGCGCCGCGCAACCTGGCGCTGGTCATCGGCAAGCGGCTCACCCTGCGCGGCTTCCTGGTCAACGATCACAACGACGTGCGGGCGGCGTTCGTGCGCGACGTCGCGGGCTGGCTGCGCGACGGCACGCTGTCCTACGACGAGACAATCGTGGACGGCGTCGAGAACGCCCCGGCCGCGTTCCTCGGCCTGCTGCGCGGCGACAACCTCGGCAAGATGCTCGTCAAGGTGTGACGTAGACCTCGTGCGCGGCGGCCGACCCGATCGGGTCGGCCGCCGTCGCGGGTGCGGAGGATAGGCTCGCGGCATGACGGTGGCGGTACGGGTGATCCCCTGTCTGGACGTGGACGCCGGGCGGGTGGTCAAGGGGGTCAACTTCCTCGACCTACGTGACGCCGGCGACCCGGTGGAGCTGGCCGCCGCGTACGACCGGGCCGGCGCGGACGAGTTGACCTTCCTCGACGTCACCGCGTCCTCCAGCGACCGGGGCACCATGCTCGACGTGGTGCGCCGCACCGCCGAGTCGGTGTTCATCCCGCTGACCGTCGGCGGCGGGGTCCGGCAGGTCGCCGACGTCGACACGCTGCTGCGCGCCGGGGCGGACAAGGTCGGCGTCAACACCGCCGCCATCGCCCGTCCGGAGCTGATCGCCGAGATCGCCGACCGGTTCGGCCGGCAGGTGCTCGTGCTCTCCCTCGACGTGCGTCGGTCGTCGAACGGCGGCACGCCCAGTGGCTTCGAGGTCACCACGCACGGCGGTCGGCGCGGCACCGGCATCGACGCCGTGTGGTGGGCACACCGGGGCGCCGAGTTGGGCGCGGGGGAGATCCTGCTCAACTCGATGGACGCCGACGGCACCAAGGCCGGCTTCGACCTGGAGTTGATCGCCGCGGTGCGAGCGGTCGTGGACGTACCGGTGGTGGCCAGTGGGGGCGCCGGCGAGGTGGCCCACTTTCCGCCCGCGATCGGCGCCGGCGCGGACGCGGTGCTCGCCGCCAGCGTCTTCCACTTCGGCGAGCTGACCGTCGCCCAGGTCAAGGACGCGCTGCGCCTCGGCGGCCATCCGGTGCGCTGAGCCGATCAGCGCTCGCCGGAGTGCCCCTCCGGTGACCGACGTGGGGTGGGGATCGAACGGACCGCGTACTCCTGGACGGCGGCCGCGTGGTCGGCCTCGTCCAGGATCCAGTCGGCGCTGCCGGGCGCGTGCCGGCGGGTCAACACACCCTGCACGGTGTCCACCATGGTCGCCACACCTGCGCGCGGGCGGGTACGCCACAGCTGCTCACCCTCGGCGGTGATCCGGAACCAGCCGTCGGCGACGCTGATCAGCCCGGCGCCGACCAGCCGCTGGACCGCGGCCTCCACCTCGTGTCGCTGCGGGATCGCGTGGTTGAGGTGGTCGGCGGTGGAGAGCACGTCGGTCAGGCGGACGCCCTCCGGCCGTCGGCTTGTCGCCGAACGGCGGTGCCGTCCGGCCCCGCTCGCGATGACGAGCGACACGAAGATCCAGGCGTCCGTCCAGCGCCAACCGTTCTCCCCCATGCAGAGATGATGACGGCGCGCGTCGCGGAAGGGAACACCCACCCTCCAACCGGTACCCAGCACCACCACGACGTACCGGTTCGCGGACGGTCGGTGAGGGTTCAGCCGGCGGGGGCGGCCGGCGCGGCACTGGCGGGCGGGAGCGCGGCGCTGTCGGGCTCGGTTTCCTCCGGCACGGCGAACAGCGGGATGAAGAACTGGGCCAACGGGCCGATGGCCAGCGCGTACGCGACGGTGCCCAGGCCGACCGTGCCGCCGAGCAGCCAGCCCAGCGCCAGCACTGTGACCTCGATGACGGTGCGCACCAGTCGGACCGACCGGCCGGGTCGACGGGCCACGTACCCGGTCATCAGGCCGTCGCGGGGGCCGGGCCCCAACCGGGCACCGAGATAGAGGGCCGTGGCGGCGCCGTTGGCGACGATCCCGCTGATCAGCATGGCGATCCGGACGCCGAGCGGGCCACCTGCGGGCAGCAGGGCCACTGTGGCATCCACCACCAGGCCGATCACCACGACGTTGCTGACCGTGCCGAGGCCGGGCCGCTGCCGCAGCGGGATCCAGAGCAGCAGGACCAGAGCGCCGACGCCGATGGTGACCGTGCCGAAGGAGAGCCCGGTCAGCTTGGAGAGCCCCTGGTGGAACACGTCCCACGGGTCGAGGCCCAGGTCAGAGCGGATCATCAGGGCCATGCTGACGCCGTAGAGCGCGAGACCGAGGTAGAGCTGGACCAACCGTCGAACCGGCCGGTGCCGCAGATTGCCAAGCAGTGCCATGCATGCCACCCTAGGTGCCAATCCTCATCGAGGAAGAAGCCAATATCCGAGGAGTGGCTATGACCGGGCAGGTGCGCGGAGTCCAATTGGCCCGTCTGCTCGGGCAGTGGCATTCCCTACCGGGCCGCCGCCGCAGCCCGGACTACGCCGCTCTGGCCGGATCGGTGCGCGGGCTGCTCGCCGACGGCCGGCTACCGCTGGGCGTCCGCCTCCCGGCCGAACGGGAGTTGGCCGAAGCGCTCCGGATCAGCCGGACCACTGTCACCGCCGCCTACCGGCAGCTGCGCGAGACCGGGCACCTGGCCAGCCGACGGGGTGCCGGCAGCTGGACCATGCTGCCCGGCAACCACCGGGTGGCCAGCACCGGCCTGTGGACCCCGCTGGACGACCGGGAGATGCTCGACCTCGGCGTCGCGGCACTGGCTGCCCCGCCGCAACTGCTGTCGGCCGCCCGGGCCGCCACCGAGGACCTGCCCCGCTACCTGACCGGGGCCGGCTACCACCCGACCGGCATCATCGAGCTGCGCGAGGCCGTGGCCGACGCGTACACCGCCCGGGGTCTGCCCACCTCGGCCGACCAGATCATGGTCACCAGCGGCACCCAGCACGCGCTGGACCTGGTGTTGCGACTCGCTCTCGTCCCCGGCGGCAGCGTCCTGGTCGAGTCCCCGACCTATCCCAACGCGCTCGCCGCGCTGGCCGGCCGACGCGCCCGGATCACCACCCACGGCCTGGCCGCCGACGCCGGCGGTTGGGAACCCGACCTGCTGCTGGGCAGCCTCCGGCAGACCCGGCCCAAGCTGGCCTACCTGATCCCGGAGTTCCAGAACCCGACCGGGCACCTGATGCCCGCCTCGCTGCGCGAGCGCGTGGTGGCCACCGCGCACGCGGTCGGCACCGACCTGATCATCGACGAGTCCTTCGTGGACCTGTCGATGGACGGCACCGAGCCGCCACCCCCGGTCGCCACCTACGACCGGCACAGCCGGGTGATCAGCATCGGCGGAATGAGCAAGCCCTACTGGGGTGGCCTGCGGATCGGCTGGGTGCGCGCGTCCGCGCCGCAGGTGCAGCGGCTGGCCGCCGTGCGGGTCGGGGTCGACATGGCCAGCCCGGTGCTGGACCAACTGGTCGCGGTGCATTTGCTCGCCGACGCCGAGGCCATCGTCGCCGACCGCCGCGTTCAGTTGGCCGTCCAGCGGGACGCCCTGCTCGGCGCGCTGGCGGACCGACTGCCGGAGTGGCGGGTCACCGTGCCACGGGGTGGCGTGACGCTCTGGGCCGAGTTGGACGGCCCGATCTCGAGCGCGCTGGCCCGGGCCGCGGAGGAGGTCGGCGTACGGCTGGCGCCCGGCCCCCGGTTCGGTCTGGACGGCACCCTGGAGCGCTTCCTGCGGCTGCCGTTCACCCTGCCCGCGGCGGATCTCGTGGAGGCCGTCGGGCGGATCGCGGCGATCCGCTACGACCTGGACCGGGCCGGCCGCCAGCGGTGGCGCGAGCCGGCCGTCATCGCCTGAGCGCCGGTGCCACGAACGCCGGTGGCCCCGTACCCCAGCGGGTACGGGGCCACCGGCGCCGCGTCAGAGCTCGGCGAGGGTGCCGGCGTACATCTTGTCGATCTCGGTGGCGAAGTTGTTCTCCACGCCACGCCGCTTGATCTTCAACGACGGGGTGATCTCGCCGTCCTCGATCGTCAGGTCACGCGGCAGGATGGCCACCTTCTTGATCGTCTCCCAGCGGTTGAGCTTGGCGTTGAGCTGGGCGACGTACTCCTCGACCATCGTCTGGGCCTCGGCCGAGGCGACGATCTCGGTGTAGCCGCGCCCTTCGAGGGGGCCGCCGGCGACCCAGCCCCGGATCGCGTCCGGGTCCAGGGTGACAAGCATCGTGCAGAAGTTGCGGGCCTGACCGACGACGACCGCCTGGGAGGTGTACGGGCAGATGGCCTTGAACATCCCCTCGATGTGCGACGGCGCGATGTACTTGCCGCCCGAGGTCTTGACCAGGTCCTTCTTGCGGTCGGTGATGCGTAGGTAGCCCTGCTCGTCGAGGGTGCCGATGTCACCGGTACGGAAGAAGCCGTCCTCGGTGAACGCGGCGGCGGTCTCCTGCGGCAGGTTGTGGTAGCCGCGCATCACCGGCCGACCACGCAGCAGGATCTCGCCGTCGGTGTCGATCTTGCACTCCAGGTCGCCCATGGCCAGGCCCACGGTGCCGATCCGCAGCCCGGCCGGCGGGTTGACGAAGTTGCCGGCGCTGGTCTCGGTCAGGCCGTAGCCCTCGGAGATCGGCAGGTTCGCGGCGGCGAAGAAGGTGGCGATCTCCGGGCTGAGCGGTGCGGCGCCGGACACCAGCACCCGCATCCGGCCGCCCAGGCGGGCCTGGAGCTTGCTGAACACCAGCTTCTCGGCCACCCCGTAGCGCAGCTTCAGCCCGGCCGGCACCGGCTTGCCGGCCTGCTCCAGGGCGACTTTCTCCTTGCCGACGCCGACGGCCCACCCGAAGATCTTCGCCTTCGCGCCCCCGGCGCCCTGCGCGGTGGTGACGGCCTTGTTGTAGACCTTCTCGAACACACGGGGGGCGCCGCACATCAGCGTCGGACGGATGACCGAGAGGAGGTCGACCAGCCGATCCACCCGTCCGTCGACGTAGGTGGGCAGGCCGACGTGGATGGCGCCGCAGAGCAGGGTCTTGCCGAACGAGTGGGCCAGCGGCAGCCACAGGTACTGCAGGTCGTCGTCGCGCAGCAGCCCGACCTCCGCCTGCGCCACGGCCTCCCAGCACCAGCCGCCGTGCAGCAGCTCGACGCCCTTGGGTTGGCCGGTGGTGCCGGAGGTGTAGATCAGGGTGGCCAGGTGGTCCGGGCCGATGCCGGCCACGAGCATGTCGATCAGATCCGGCTCCGCGGCCAGCGCCTGGGTGCCGCGCTCCTCCAAATCGGCCAGCGTCAACTGGGCGATCGCGGCGGTCGGGTCGACGGCGCCGTCGAGGAGCACCACGTGGGTGAGCGCGGGCAGGGTCGCACCGGCGATCTTCGCCGCCTGGGCCGGGTTCTCCGCGAACAGCACCTTCGACCCGGAGTCGGCGATGATGTACGTCGCGTCCGCCGGTTCGGTGGTCGGGTAGACGGTGGTGGTCGCGCCGCCGGCGCACATGATGCCGAGGTCGGCGATCACCCACTCCAGCCGTGTGTTGGCGAGGATCGCGACCGGATCCTCCTGGCCGACGCCCAGGCCGTGCAGGCCGGCGGCGACCGCCTTGGCACGCTGCCCGGCCTGCGCCCAGGTCACCCAGGCAGGCCCCGAGTCGTCGGAGTTCGGGGACGCGAACGCGTTTCGGTCGGGGGTGGCCGCCACACGCTTGAGGAACATGTCCGGGATGGAGCGGTACGGTACATCGAGAGCCATCGCTGTAGCCGCCTTCGGGGGTGGTGGCGTGACGGTCGTCACGTCATGATGGTTACCGAAGAGTATTGCCTGTCGCCGTGCATCGGCTAGCCCTGTTGATCGTCCGGCCGTCCCAACCCACCGACCGGTACGGTCGATTACGCGTACCGGGCGGCCACCACCGACCAGTCGTAGGTGGCCCGGACCCAGTTGCGTCGAGCGGCCAGCGCGTCGCGGATCGCGTCGCCACCGGCGGCTCGGAGCGCCTCCTCCGCGTCCAGGTACGTCGCCAGCCCCTGGTTGAACCGGTGTGCCGCACTCCGGAGCGAGGTCACCTCGTCCGCGTCGCTGTCCTGAGCGATCACCGTGACCAGGTTGTGCGCGTCCGGGTCGGTCTGGCTCTCCTTGCCGTAGGAGAACAGGTCGTTGCACCAGCAGACCAGGTCCACCGCCAGCAGGTCCAGGGCCACCAGCCCCGGGTCGGCGCGCTGGGTCGGCCCGGAGGGCCGCGTCGACGCCAGGTCGGTCAGGGTGAGGCAGGGGTGCACGCCTCCGATGTGCCGGCGCAGCTGCACGTACTCCGCCACCTCGGGGACGCGCCGACGTTCCCGGTTGCCCGCCTCCCAGAGCAGCGCCAACAGGTACTCCCGCATCTGGCTGACGAATCGCAGCAGCAGTCCAGCCTGATCGCGCAGCCGGGTCCGGCGGCAGAGGTCGTGCAGCGCGTCACCCAGCGGACCGACGGCGGGCGGTACGACGTCCGGGTCACCGCACCGGTCCAGCACGTCGAGGAGGGTGCTGATCGCCAGGCCCAGCCGGACCGGGTCGGCACCGAGGCCGTCCTCGTCGCAGGCGTCGTCCATCACGAAGAGCCAGCTGATCAGGTCGGTGAGCAGCCGCAGCCCCTCCACCGAGCCGTCCGGGCAGGCACGGCCGGCCAGGCCGGCGGCGTCGGCCCGTTCCAAGCGGTGCACACGTTGGCTGGAATCGACCAGCCCGAACGCGCGCGCCCACTCAAGGCTCTCACCCGCCACCTGGTCCGTGGCCCCATGGCGCCCCGTGGGGAACGGGGGTTCCCGCAGCGCCGAAATCGCGAAGTCCCGCACAATGTGCCCCCACTTCGTGCCGCCCGGCGCGGAGCGGCGCGGTGAAGCGTACGGGAGGAGGTATCAGCGTGTTTCGCTGGGTGTGGGAAATTCCACAGTTATTTGTGACCGTTTACGCACACACCGTCACATGCCCAGGTTGGCGGCGCGCAGTCGCCGAGCGGCCTCCGCCGAACCGTTCAGTTGGACCCGGGCCACCCGTTGCCGGCCGGAGAAGAACAGCACCAGCTCGGCCGGGGCGCCGACCAGGCGCAGCGGATCGCCACCGCGACCGACGGAGACCTCACCGTGGCCGGGCGCCTGCACGTAGAGGTCCGCCGGGAAGCGGCGCAGTGCCAGCCGGGCCATCGGTGCCGCACG
Organism: Micromonospora sp. D93; assembly: GCF_018070365.1. Classification (NCBI taxonomy): domain Bacteria; kingdom Bacillati; phylum Actinomycetota; class Actinomycetes; order Micromonosporales; family Micromonosporaceae; genus Micromonospora; species Micromonospora sp. D93. The sequence continues at coordinate 72,906 of NZ_JAGPXW010000020.1, forward strand.
TTTCCACAGCGCGCTCTGCAGACCGGTGGACAGATCGCGCGGCTGCCACCCGGAGCCGGCCCGCCGGACGTCCTCGTGATGGATGAAGAACTCCATCGTGTTGGCCAACTCGTCGATCACCGGGTTGCTGACCGGGCTCCACAGCGGCGGTCGCCGGACCTGCGCCACCAACTCGGGGTAGGGCCGTGCGGCGAGTCGCCGGCGGACCCGCTCGGCGTAGCCGCGCAGCGGCGGCAGCAGGATCCCACCCGCCGCGTCCGGACGGCGTTCCCGCAGCACCAGATGGGCGGCGAGGTCACGGGTCGCCCAGCCCTCGTTGATCGTCGGGGCGGCCGGCCCGAGGGCCAGCAGAAGATCGGCCAGCGCCTCGCGCTCGGCTCGGGCGTACCGCGGCATGGCCCGATCGTAGGCCCGGTGGCCCGCCGACGCGCGACAGCGGACGCCGGTCGGCGGCAGCGGCACGCCGACGCGCGGTACGTGATGGTCGACATATCCGCTCAGGGTCGGCGGCACTGGCCCCGACCGGTAAGGATGAGGGAGATAATTGTGGCTTACGGCGGGGGAGAGTGTGGCGAGCAAGGCAAGTCGGGACGTTCTCAGCCGAGGGCTGGGGGTCCTGCGGCAGGCGATCCGTGAGCAGCCGCGGATCTTCGCGGTGGCGGTCGTCGGCAGCGTGCTCTTCGGCGGGATGATCATCGTCAGCGCCCGGGTCGTCGGGTCGGTCATCGGTGAGGTGGCGCTTCCGGCCATCGAACGCGGCGAGGTGGGCGCAAGCACCCTGGCGCTGGCCGCGGCCGCGTTGTTCGGGATCAGCGTGCTGCGGGTGGCGGGCATCTTCGGCCGCCGCCTCGGCGCCGGCTACATGCAGTACCGCCTCCAGGCCTCCTACCGTCGCAGGGTCACCCGTCGGTACCTGGAGCTGCCGCTGTCCTGGCACCACCGCAACTCCACAGGCACCCTGCTGTCCAACGCCAACTCCGACGTGGAGGCGGCCTGGTACCCGATCGCGCCGCTGCCGTTCGCCGTCGGCACGTTGGTGATGCTGGTCGGCGCGATCGTGTCGCTGTTCGCCACCGACTGGGCGCTCGCCCTGGTCGGCCTCGCGGTCTTCCCCGCGCTGTTCGCGCTCAACGTCGTCTACTCCCGCCGGATGGCCCCCCGGCAGGCCCGTGCGCAGCGCCTGCGCGCCGAGGTCAGCGGGATCGCCCACGAGAGCTTCGACGGCGCCCTTGTGGTCAAGACGATGGGCCGCGAAGCCCAGGAGACCGCCCGGTTCGCGGGCCGCGCCGGCGAGTTGCGCGACTCGCTGATCGCGGTCGGCCGGCTGCGCGGCATCTTCGACCCGCTGCTGGAGACACTGCCCAGCCTCGGCACCCTCGCCGTACTGGTGGTCGGGGCGTTCCGGCTGCGCCAGGGCGCGATCAGCGTGACCGAGCTGGTCAGCGTGGCCTTCCTCTTCACCGTGCTGGCCTTTCCGGTGCGGGCCATCGGTTGGGTGCTGGCCGAGCTGCCGCGCAGCGTCGCCGGCTGGGACCGGGTCCGCCGGGTGCTCGACGCCACCGGCGAGATGCCGTACGGGCAGCGGGTGCTCGACCCGACCGGCTCCGGCCCGGCCACCCTCACCTTCAGCGACGTGCACTACTCCTACCCACCTGCCGAAGCGCACCCGCCCGGCGCGCAGGTCCTCGGCGAGGTCGGCTTCACGGTGCCGTCCGGTCGGACGGTGGCCCTGGTAGGGCCCACCGGCGCCGGCAAGTCCACAATCGCTTCGCTGGCGGTGCGCCTCGTCGACCCGGACTCCGGCACGGTGATCCTGGACGGCGTGGACGTGCGCGAGCTGACCTCCGCGTCGCTGGCCGGCGCGGTCGCCCTGGTCGCCCAGGTGCCCTTCATCTTCGACGACACGGTCCGCGCCAACATCGCCCTCGACCGGCCCGGTGTCGATGACGAGGTGGTCTGGGCGGCGCTGCGGCTGGCCGAGGCGGACGGTTTCGTCGCCGCGCTGCCCGAGGGTCTGGACACCATGGTCGGCGAGCGGGGCACCTCGCTCTCCGGCGGTCAGCGGCAGCGGCTCACCCTGGCCCGCGCACTGGCCGGTCGACCGCGCCTGCTGGTGCTCGACGACGCGACAAGCGCTGTCGATCCTCGAGTGGAGGCGGCCATCCTGGCGGGACTACGGTCGTCGACCGCGGAGGCGGGGGTTCCGGCCGCGTCGATCCTGGTGGTGGCGTACCGCCGGGCCACCATCGCGCTCGCCGACGAGGTCATCTACGTGGAGCAGGGACGGGTGATCGCCCGGGGCACCCACAGCGAGTTGTTGGCGACCGTGCCCGGGTACGTCGACCTGGTCACCGCCTACGAGCAGGCCGAGGTCGAGCGCGCGCAGGAGAGTTCGTACGGCGACGACGTGGCGCCGCTGCCCTCGGGCCTGGAAATCGAGGTGGACCGGTGAGCGCGAGGAGTGCAGCGAAGCGGAGCCCCGCAGTCGCGAACGAAAGGCAAGCCCGGTGACGTCTGCGGTGAGCAGCGACGAGCAGGAGGCGCGGGAGGAGACGACCTGGCAGACCCTGCGTCGGGGTCTGGCGCTCTCGCCGGAGCTACGGATCGGTCTGGCCGGCACGTTGGGCCTGGCGTTGGTCTACATGATCGGTCGGGTCGCCGTGCCGGTCGCCGTGCAGCAGGGCATCGACAGGGGTCTCGTCGGTGGTCTGAATCTGAACGTGGTCTGGTCGGTGGTGGCGATCACCACGGCGATCCTGACGATCACCACGATCTGCGGCTACCTGATGATGCGCCGGCTGTTCACGGTCAGCGAGACGGCGCTGGCCAACGTCCGGACGCGGGCGTTCCGACACGTGCACGACCTGTCGATGTTGCACCAGCAGTCGGAGCGGCGGGGTTCGCTGGTCTCGCGGGTGACGAGCGACGTCGACCAGATCACCCAGTTCCTCCAGTGGGGCGGGGTGATCCTGCTGGTCAACCTCGGTCAGCTGGTTGTCACCACGGCCGTCATGCTGGCGTACTCCTGGCAGTTGACACTTGTGGTGCTTGCCGCGTTCCTGCCGGCGGTGTTCGTCATCCGGCAGTTGCAACGCCGCCTCGGCAGCGCGTACGCGACGGTGCGCCAACGCACCGGGACGCTGCTGGGCGCGATCGGCGAGAGCGTGGTGGGCGCCCCGGTGATCCGGGCGTACGGCATCGCCGGGCGTACCGAGCGGCGGCTGGACGAGGCGATCGACAGGCAGCGTCTGGCGCAGCAGCGGGCGATCCGGATCAGCATCGTGGGCAGCTCGGTCGGGGAGTTGGCGGCGGGGCTGGCGCTGGCCGGGGTGGTGGTGCTCGGCGTGTTGTTGGGGGTGGACGGCACGTTGTCGATCGGCCAGCTGACCGCGTTCCTCTTCCTGGTGACGCTCTTCATCCAGCCGGTGCAGATCGCCACCGAGGTGCTCAACGAGGCGCAGAACGCGATCGCCGGCTGGCGTCGGGTGCTGGACGTGCTGGACGTCGCCCCGGACGTGGCCGACCCGGGGGAGCAGGGGCGGAAGCTGCCGGGCGGGCCGCTGGACATCCGCTTCGACGGTGTGCGGTTCGCCTATCCGGGTGGTCCGTCGGTGCTGCACGACATCGACCTGGAGATCCCGGCGAAGAGCCGGGTGGCGGTGGTCGGTGAGACCGGCAGCGGCAAGACCACGTTCGCCAAGTTGCTGACCCGTCTGATGGACCCGTCGGCCGGGGCGGTGCTGCTGTCCGGGGTGCCGTTGACGGACGTCCGGTTCGACTCGCTGCGCTCCCGCGTGGTGATGGTGCCGCAGGACGGGTTCCTCTTCGACGCGACGGTGGGGGACAACGTCCGGTTCGCCCGGCCGGAGCTGACCGACGAGCAGCTGAGCGCCGCCTTCACCGAGCTGGGCCTGTCGGACTGGCTGGAGGGTCTGCCGGCGGGCCTGGACACTCCGGTCGGGGAGCGCGGCGAGGCGCTCAGTGTCGGGGAGCGCCAGCTTGTCGCGTTGGCCCGCGCGTACGTGGCTGACCCGGACCTGCTGGTGCTCGACGAGGCGACAAGCGCGGTGGACCCGGCGACGGAGGTGCGGTTGCAACGCACGCTGGACGCGGTCACCCGAGGTCGGACGACCCTTGCGATCGCGCACCGGCTCTCCACCGCGCAGGCCGCCGACGAGGTGATCGTGGTGGACCGGGGTCGGGTGGTCCAGCGTGGCCCGCACGACGAGTTGGTCCGCGACGCCGACTCGGTGTACGGCCTGCTCTACGCCTCGTGGCTGGAGCAGACCCGATGAGGTGCGGCGGAGTGGTGGACGTCGGCGGGCGGGTGCTCTAGGCTCCGGCTTAGGTAAGCCTAACCTCTGAAGGAGGTCGCGCCCATGCGGCCCAACTCCGCCGAGATCGTCCGTACCCTCGTCGCCGGCCGCCTGCCCGGTCTCGTGCACCTGGCCCACCGGCCCGGCCCGCACCACGCCCGGCACGTCACCGACGTGGACGGGCGGGTGCTGCTGCTGGTGCCGGTGGCCAGCCACCTGGCCGCCGCCCTGCAACCGGCCGCCGGGGGCAGTGACGTCGCGGTGGTCCTCGACGTGCTCGATCTGCCGCCCGCCGCCGGTGCGCCCGGCCTGGGTCGTGCCTGGGTGTCCGGCTGGGCGGCCGAGCTGCGCGGCGACGAGGCCCGCCACGCGGCCGTCGACTTCGCCGCGGTGGAGCCGACCGGCGACCTGCTCGACCTGGGCACCCGGTTCCGGTTGTTCCGCTTCGAGGTGGTCGAGGTCCGCTGGGAGCGGGCCGGCGTCGTGCACCGGATCGACCCGGTGGAGTACGCCGAGGCCGAGCCGGACCCGGTGCACCCGGTCGAAGCCCGCCTGCTCGCCGACCTTGCCGAGTGTCACGGCGCCCAGGTGACGGAGTACCTGCGCCGGCAGCTCGGGTTGACCGAGCAGACCCCGGACGGGCCACCCCGGGTCGTGCGCATCGACCGCTACGGGCTGGTGGTGGCCCTCGGCCAAACCGGTGCGAGGCGTCGGGTTCGGCTCGCCTTCCCGGGCCCGGTGGCGGACCCGGCCGAGCTGCCCCGGCTGCTACCGCCCCTGCGCCCAACAGCCGACGCCCGCCCACCCCGCTAGCCCGCCCCACGCCGCGCGCCGCCCCACCCTGCGTCGATCTTGCACTTTCGGTCGTCGATATGGGTGGCGTGTCCCTTTGGTCGGGACAGAAAGTGCAAGATCGCGAGAGTGTGTGGGGCGGCGGGTCGTCGGGTCAGGTGGGCAGCGGGTCGATGAGGTAACGCTGGATCGTGGGACCGATCGCGGCCACCAGGGTCTCCGGGTCCGCCGAGGCGACCGGCTCGAGGCGTACCACATGCCGCATCATGGCCAGGCCGATCATCTGGGTGGCCACCAGGGAGCCCCGCAGCGGCAGCTCGGCCGGGTCGACGTCGAGGTTTTCGAGCACCCGGCGCAGCACCTGGGTGGTGACGAACTCACGCAGCAGTCGAGCGGTCCACTCGTTGCTCACCGCGGAGCGCAGCAGCGCCTGCGCGGCGCTGCCGACCGGGGAGTCCCAGATGCCGAGGAAGGTGCGCACCAACCGTTCGCCGATGGCGTCCCGGTCACCGGCGAGCACCTTCGGCACCAGCTGACCGGGGTCGAACGGGAAGTTCATCGCGGCCAGGAACAGCTGGTCCTTGCTGCCGAAGTAGTGGTGCACCAGCGCCGGGTCGACCTCCGCCGTGCCGGCGATGCCCCGGATCGAGGCGGCGTCGAAGCCGCGTTCGGCGAACGCCGACCGCGCCGCGTCGAGAATCGCCTCCCGGGTGCCTGGTTTGCCGGGTCGCCGGCCGGTTCGCCGCGTCATCGCCGCCCTTCGTTCGTCCGCCTGGGCACATCGCGGGCCGGGCCGACCCACGACGGGGTCGGCGGCCGCGCTGGCCGCTGCCCCCGTCGCTGACGGTCAGCCGCTGCGTCGGCGCAGGGTGGCCGCCGCGAGCACCAGCGCCAGAACCACCGCGCCGAGCATCACCACCACGTCCCGCCACATCCGGCCGGTCGGCTCGGCGTGGGCGCCGACCTCCTGCAACGCCTCGATGGCGTACGACAGGGGGAAGGCGTCACTGAGCGCCTGGAGCCAGCCGGCCATCTGGTCGCGGGCCACGAACAGCCCGCAGAGCAGCAGTTGGGGGATCACCACGACTGGCAGGAACTGTACTGCCTGGAACTCGGTGCGGGCGAAGGCACTGCACAGCAGCCCGAGGGCGACGCCGAGCACGGCGTCGAGCACGGCGATCCCGATCACCAGTCCGATGCTGCCGGCGGTGTTCAGATCGAAGATCCAGTACGCCACGGCGGCGGCGATGGCGGCTTGCACGGCGGCGGCCAGCCCGAACGCGATGCCGTACCCGAAGAGCAGGTCGAGCTTGCTCAGCGGTGTGGTGAGCAACCGTTCCAACGTGCCCGAGGTGCGTTCCCGCAGCATGGCGACGCTGGTCACCAGGAACATGATCACGAAGGGGAAGATGCCGAGCACCACAAGCGCGATCCGGTCGAAGGCCGTCGGCTGGCCGGGCGGGGTCGGCTGGTCGGCGTACATGTAGTTGACCAGGGTGAGCAGGGCGGCCGGCACCACCACGAGCAGCGCGATGGTCCGCCGGTCGTGCCGGAGCTGACGCAGGATGCGGCCGGTGGTGGCGGCGAGGATTCGCGCGTTCATGCTGTCTCCCGTGCGGCTGTCGCGTCGGTGCTGGTGGGGGCGGCCTCGCTGGCCCGGATGAGCCGCAGGAACGCCTCGTCGAGGTCATCCACACCGGCGGTGGCGCGGATCGCGGCCGGGGTGTCGTCGGCGATCAACCGCCCCTGGCGGATCAGCAGCAGGCGGTCGCAGCGCGCCGCCTCGTCCATCACGTGGCTGGACACCAGCAGTGTGGTGCCGGCGGCGGCCATCGCGTGGAACCGGGCCCACAGGTCGGCCCGCAGCACCGGGTCCTGACCGACGGTCGGCTCGTCGAGGATGACCAGCTCCGGCTCCCCGACCAGGGCGCATGCCAGCGATGCTCGGCTGCGTTGACCGCCGGAGAGGGTGCTGACCAGTTGGCCGGCCGCCTCGGCCAGCCCGACATCGCTGATCGCCCGGTCGGCCTCGGCGCGCCCACGCCCGTACAGGGCCGCGAAGTAGCGGGCGTTCTCCCGGACGGTCAGGTCGGCGTAGACGCTCGGCGCCTGGGTCAGGTAGCCCACCCGGTGCCGCAGCGCGGGGGTGCCCGCCGGTTGGCCGAGCACGGTGACCGTCCCGCCACTGAGCAGCTGCACCCCGACCACCGCGCGCATGAACGTGGTCTTGCCGCTGCCGCTGGGACCGAGCAGCCCGGTGACCGCGCCGCGCCGGACATGGCAGCTGATGCCGTCCAGCACCCGCCGCCCACCCCGGTCGACGACCAGGTCTCGGACGGCTATCGCATCGTCCATCATGCACCTCCAGAGAAACTCAACACCTGTTGAACTCAACGCTAGATGAAATACTGCGCCGGGCGCAACGCCCGGATCGGTGGCCGACTGTCGGCCGTCGCGCGGTACGCGAGAACGGGCAGTAGGCTCCGGACCGGACACGAAGTCCGCCAACGGGCATTGCGCCCCGATCGGACGTACGGCACGATGGCGCGGTGGGTCACGCTCCGTTACCGGATAGCGGTTTTCTCGAGGATTGGGCCGCGCGGTTGCGGCAGGCCGCCGAGCGGCCGGTCGTCGGCATCCTGTTGCGCGGCAGCCACGCCCGGCGCGCCGCCACCGCGCACAGCGACGTCGACCTCGACGTGCTGGTCGGCGGTGCCCCGTACGCGGCCCGGCGGGCCTACCTGGCCGAGTCCGCAGGCCAGGTCACCCACGTCTCGGTGGCCGCCCGGGACGTCCGGTCCTGGGTGCACCGCCTCGGCGAACCGGCCGACTGGGCGTTCGGACTGCCGGTCACCGCGCCCGCGCGGCTGCTCTGGGCCGACCCGCACTGGCGGCCCCGGATCGACCTGCCGGTGCTCTGTCAGCCCGCCGAGCCACCCCGACTGGAAGAGATGATCGCCACTCTGGGTAAGGCTGCCGCCGCCCGCGCGGCCAGCGACCGCCTCGGGGTCCGGCTCGCCGTCGCCGACCTGGCGCGACTCTGCCCCTCGGTGCTGCGCCCGGCCAACCCGTTCGTGCGGGTCCACTCCCGCCGGGCGGCCTTCGCGGCGGCCCTGGAACTGCCGGTGGCCCCACCCGGCTACCGCGCGGACATGCTGCTCTGCCTCGGGCTGCGCCCCGGCGCCACCGGGCAACTCTGGGCCGCCGCCGTACGACTGGTCGCCGGCACGCTGCCGTTGATCCGGCCGTACGCCGAGGAGATCGCCGACACGGCCGGCGCGGACCTGGCCGCAGCCCTGGTCGACGGCCGGCTGGACCGCTATGTCGCCCAGCTGGCCCGGCCGGCCGGGCCCTCGTCACAGCCCGGCCCCGCGGGGCCTCCGCCGTCGCCCTGGCGGGAGCGGTCGGCGGTGCCCGCGCCGCGTGCGGGAGAATTGGTGACTGTGCCCGTACCTGACCCGCCGGTGACCGGCGTCCCCAGCGATCCGAACGAGCTGGCCGCGCCCGCGCCGGCGCGCCCGTCCCGGCTCGACCCGGCCATCGCGGCCCAGCTGCGCCGCACCGCCGACGGTCTGGTCGCCGCCGTGGTGCGCGCGCACGACTCCGGTGAGGTGCTGATGGTCGCCTGGATGGACGACGAGGCGTTGCACCGCACCCTCACCACCGGCCGGGCCACCTACTGGTCGCGCAGCCGACGCGAATACTGGGTCAAGGGCGCCACCTCCGGGCACCACCAGTACGTCCGGTCGGTCGCCCTGGACTGCGACGGGGACGCGCTGCTGGTGAGCGTGGACCAGGTCGGCGCGGCCTGCCACACCGGGCACCGGACCTGCTTCTTCACCGAGCTGCCCGCCACGAGGACGGAGGCCCCCCAATGACCGACGGCGCCCTCAGCCCCGACCTGGCCACCTTCACCGCGCTGGCCGCCGACTGGCGGGTCGTGCCGGTCACCCGGCGGCTGCTCGCCGACGCGGAGACCCCGGTGGGGGTCTACCGGAAGCTGGCCGGCGGACCGGGCACGTTCCTGCTGGAATCGGCCGAGCAGGGCGTCGGTTCGGCCGGCATGGCCTGGTCGCGATACTCGTTCATCGGCGTACGCAGCAGCGCGACGCTCATCGAACGCGACGGCGTGGCGACCTGGCTGGGCCAGCCGCCGACCGGGCTGACCACCGAGGGCGACCCGGTGCGGATGCTGCGGGAGACGGTGGCGGCGCTGGCCGGCCCGGTCGGGGACCCGTCCGACGGCCTGCCGCCGCTGACCGGGGGCATGGTCGGTTATCTCGGCTACGACCTGATCCGGCGCTTCGAGCGGTTGCCGGAGCTGACCGAGGACGACCTGGGCGTCCCGGAGCTGGGCATGATGCTCGCCACCGACCTGGTGGTGCTCGACCACTACGACGGCTCGGCGATCCTGGTCGCCAACGCGGTGCTGCCGCCGTTGGACGCCCCGGACCGCGCCCCGCAGGTCGCCGCCGCCTACCACCAGGCGGTGGGCCGGTTGGACGCGATGACCACGGCGTTGTCCCGGCCCATCCCGCCGATGATCTCCACCGTCGAGCGTCCGCCGGCCGGCGAGGTGCTCTGCCGTACGCCCGACGGGGGCTACCCGAAGGCGGTGGAGGCGGCCAAGGAGGCGATCCGGGCCGGTGAGTGCTTCCAGATCGTGCTCTCCCAGCGCTTCGAGCGGGCCACTCACGCCGACCCGCTGGACGTCTACCGGGTGCTGCGCACCAGCAACCCCAGCCCGTACATGTACCTGCTGCGCTTCGACGGGTTCGACATCGTCGGCTCGTCCCCGGAGGCGCACCTGAAGGTCACCGGGGCCGCGGACGGGCGCCGCCGGGCGTTGCTGCATCCGATCGCCGGCACCCGGCCGCGGGGCGGCACCGCCGCCGCCGACGCCGCGCTCGCCGCCGAGCTGCTCGCCGACCCGAAGGAACGGGCCGAGCACGTGATGCTTGTCGACCTCGGCCGCAACGACCTGGGTCGGGTCTGTCAGCCCGGCAGCGTGGAGGTGCCCGAGTTCGCGACCATCGAGCGGTACAGCCACGTCATGCACATCGTCTCCACCGTCACCGGCACGCTGCGTGACGACCAGACCGCCTTCGACGCGCTGGCCGCGACCTTCCCGGCCGGCACGCTCTCCGGAGCGCCCAAGGTGCGCGCCATGGAGATCATCGAGGAGCTGGAGCCGGTCCGTCGTGGTCTCTACGGCGGCACCGTCGGCTACTTCGGCTTCGGCGGTGACCTGGACATGGCGATCGCCATCCGGACCGCGCTGATCCGCGACGGCCGCGCCTACGTGCAGGCCGGGGCGGGGGTGGTCGCCGATTCGGACCCGGCCGCCGAGGACCAGGAGACGCGGAACAAGGCCGCGGCCGTGCTGGCCGCGATCGCCGCCGCCGAAACGCTCCGGCCGGCCCGTTGAGCGGCGGGGCGCGGTCCGTCGTGGGTCGGCGGGCGTTGACGTACGCCGTGCTGCTCTGCCTGGCCGGCGCGGGCCTGGCGTTGTGGGCCGCGACGCGCAGTTGGTCGGTGGAGCTGACGGTACGTCCGGCGCCGCTGCCGCCGGTGCGCGACGCCCGCAGCGGTGCGAGCCTGCTGCCGTGGCTGCCGGCGTTGGCCCTGGTGACCCTGGCCGGGGGTGGCGCGGTGCTGGCCACCCGGGGCCGCCTGCGTCGGGTGCTCGGTGTGCTGCTCGGCGTGCTCGGTCTGGCCGTGGCTGCCGGCGGCGGGTATGGGCTGGTCGCCGACGTGGGCGGCGTGGTGAGCCGGCAGTGGCCGGCGCTCTGCCTGCTCGGCGGCCTGCTGGCCGCTGTTGGGGGCTGGTGGACGGCCGTGCGTGGCGGTGACTGGCCGGCGATGGGGGCACGCTACGAACGGGCGGCGCGGACCGCTCCAGAGGCTGCGTCGGCGCAGAGCGACCCGGGCGGGCCGCCGACGCCGTTGGCGGGGCGGCGGACCACCGAGGCGTGGGACGCGCTGGACCGGGGCGAGGACCCGACGGCCGACTGACGCGGTGGCCGCCGTGGCGGCGGTGGCCGGTGGCCGGCGGGCGGTCAGCCGACCGGCTGGCGTTCCCATTCGGCGCGGCTACTGGCGGCGCGGGCGGCGGTCAGTTCGGCGACCAGGCGGTTCAGCTCGGCGCGTTGGTCGGCGCGGGCCCGGTCGGCGCAGACGGCCTCCCAGGCGTTGCCTCGTGCCGTCCGCATCCGTCCCTCGCCCACCACGGCCCGTTCCACGGTGTGCACCACACCGACGGCGAGTGAGGCCACCGTCCGCGAGATGGTGGTCAGTCCGATGGTCGGGTACGGCTCGGAAATGCTCATGGTCACCTCGCACGAGGAGTTGCGGCGGTCGGGGCAGGCCCGCCATCGAGTCTGCCCGAGGACGATGCTCACCCGTCGACGTTTCGCCGCGGTGACCGCCCGGTCAACTGTCCCGCCTCGGCCGTGACCAGGGGCCGTCCGTTCGGCCTTGAGCTTGCTCACAGCATCGACCGGCATCGTTGCCGTCGGGCGCCGAACGGAAACTGGTGGCATGATCGATGGATCGGCCCGGTCCGACCGCGGCCGTCAGGCTCCATACCGCGTGACGCTGGCCGATGCCGGAGGTGGCGCTGCGTGACAACCCGTTCACGGCAAGTCGGCCATTATGCCGCAGCCCTTTTCGTGAGCAGCGCCATACCCCCGGGCATTCGGCGTCGGTCGGCTGCCCCTAGCATCGGCCCATGACGCCCGGAGAGGGGAGTCCGTTCGTGACTGCTGAGCATGCGCACGCGGAGGGGGACGAGGCCGGCCAGGCAGCGTCCGTAAGCGTGCTCGACGAGATCCTGGCTGGCGTACGTGAAGACGTCGCCCGACGCCAGGAGCAGGTTCCGCTGGAGCGGATCCGTGAACTGGCAGCGGCGGCGCCGCCGCCGATGGACGCGTACGCGGCGCTGCGTAAGCCCGGCGTGGCTGTGATCGCCGAGGTGAAGCGCTCGTCACCGTCCAAGGGTCGGCTGGCCGAGATCGCCGATCCGGCCGACCTCGCTGTCGACTACGCGGCCGGTGGAGCCCGGGTGATCAGCGTGCTGACCGAGGGGCGCTGGTTCGGCGGTTCGCTGGACGATCTGGCGGCCGTCCGTGCCGCGGTCACAGTGCCGGTGCTGCGCAAGGACTTCGTGGTCTCCAGCTACCAGATCCACGAGGCCCGCGCGCACGGTGCCGACCTGGTCCTGCTGATCGTCGCCGCACTCGAGCAGAACGTCCTGATGGGTCTGCTGGAGCGGATCGAGTCGCTCGGCATGACCGCTCTGGTCGAGGTGCACGACGAGGAGGAGGCCGACCGCGCGCTGGAGGCCGGCGCGCAGGTGATCGGGGTCAACGCCCGTGACCTGCGTACCCTTGAGGTTGACCGGTCGGTGTTCGAGCGGATCGCGCCCGGCCTTCCGAGCAGCGTCGTCAAGATCGCCGAATCCGGCGTTCGTGGCCCGCACGACCTGATCCGGTACGCCTCCGCGGGCGCCGACGCGGTCCTCGTGGGCGAGGGTCTGGTCACGCAGAAGAGCCCCCGCGAGGCGGTCGCCGAGTTGGTCAACGCCGGCAACCACCCGGCAACGCCCCGGCCGGTGCGCTGACCCCGCGCCGGTCCGACGTCCCAACGAGAGGATTCCCGATGAGCGCCGACGCGCTGGCTCCGGTGGCCGGCCCGCAGCCCGACTCCGCCGGCCACTTCGGCCGCTTCGGCGGTCGGTTCGTTCCCGAGGCCCTGGTGGCAGCGCTGGACGAGCTCGACGGGGCATGGCGTACGGCGATCGCGGACGAGTCCTTCCGGGCCGAGTTCGGCGCGCTGCTGCGCGACTACGCCGGCACGCCGTCGTTGCTCTACGAGGCCCGGCGGTTCTCGGCGAAGGTCGGCGCGCGGGTGCTGCTCAAGCGGGAGGACCTCAACCACACGGGTGCGCACAAGGTGCGCAACGTGCTCGGCCAGGCGCTGCTCACCAAACGGATGGGCAAGACCCGGGTGATCGCGGAGACCGGCGCCGGGCAGCACGGTGTCGCCACCGCTACCGCCGCCGCCCTGTTCGACCTGGAGTGCGTGGTCTACATGGGCCAGGTCGACACCGAGCGGCAGGCCCTCAACGTGGCCCGGATGCGGATGCTCGGCGCGACGGTCGTCCCGGTCACCAACGGTTCGCGCACCCTCAAGGACGCGATGAACGAGGCGATGCGCGACTGGGTGGCCAACGTCGACGAGACGCACTACCTGATCGGCACCGCCGCGGGCCCGCACCCGTTCCCGGCGATGGTGCGCGACTTCGTCCGGGGCATCGGTGACGAGGCCCGACAGCAGTGCCTGGACCTCACCGGCGGGCTGCCGGACGCCGTCACCGCCTGCGTCGGCGGCGGCTCCAACGCGCTCGGCATCTTCCACGCGTTCGTGGGCGACGAGGCCGTGCGGCTGTACGGCTTCGAAGCCGGAGGCGACGGGGTGGACACCGGCCGGCACGCCGCGAGCATCACCGGCGGGTCCGCCGGGGTGCTGCACGGCACCCGCACCTTCGTGCTCCAGGACGCCGACGGGCAGACCCTGGAGTCGCACTCGATCTCCGCCGGCCTGGACTACCCCGGCGTCGGGCCGGAGCACGCGTGGCTGCACGACACCGGCCGGGCGAGCTACCTGCCGGTCACCGACGACGAGGCGATGGCCGCGTTCGAGCTGCTCTGCCGCACCGAGGGCATCATCCCGGCGATCGAGAGCGCACACGCGCTCGCCGGCACCGTCGCGCTGGCCCCGAAGCTCGCCGCGGAGCTGGGCCGGGAGCCCACCATCGTGGTCAACCTGTCCGGGCGCGGCGACAAGGACGTGCACACCGCAGGCGACTACTTCGGCATCCTCGACAAGGAGCGGTGAGATGAGCCGGATCGGGGTGGCCTTCGACAAGGCCCGTGCCGACGGACGGGCACTGCTGGTCGGCTGCATGCCGGCCGGGTTCCCCACCGTCGAGGGCAGCATCGCCGCGATGACCGCCATGGTCGACGCCGGCGTCGACGTCATCGAGGTGGAGATCCCCTACTCCGACCCGGTGATGGACGGGCCGGTGATCCAGCGGGCCAGTGACATCGCGCTGGCCGGGGGCGTACGCACCGCGGACACGATGCGCATCATCGAGGCGGTGGCGGCCACCGGCGCTCCCGTGGTCACCATGACCTACTGGAACCCGGTCGAGCGTTACGGCGTGGACGTCTTCGCCCGTGACCTCGCCTCCGCCGGCGGCACCGGCCTGATCACCCCGGACCTCATCCCCGACGAGGCCGACGAGTGGCTGGCCGCCTCGGACGCGCACGGGTTGGACCGCACGTTCCTGGTCTCGCCGTCGTCCACCGACGCCCGGCTGGCGATGACTGTGGGGCACTGTCGTGGCTTCGTCTACGCGACAGCCGTGATGGGGGTGACCGGTGCCCGGGCGCGTACCTCGGACGCCGCCCCGACGCTTGTCTCCCGCGCTCGCGCGGTCACCGACCTGCCGATCGGTGTCGGCCTGGGTGTGGGCACCGGCGCGCAGGCCGGCACCGTCGCCGGTTACGCCGACGGGGTGATCGTGGGCAGCGCGCTGGTCCGGTGTGTGCTCGACGCGCCCACCGAGGCCGAGGGGCTGGCCGCTCTGCGGACCCTCAGTGCCGAACTCGCCGAGGGCGTCCGTAACCCCACCCGCTGATCGCTGTCGAGTCGTCGGGTCGGGTAGCTCTTCCCTGATGAGCGTGATGTCGGTGAGTCATCACGATGACTCACCGACATCAGACTCGATCGCGTGACGGCCACCGGGCCCTCGGCTCCAGGACGGCGGCGGGCCCGTCGCTGCCTCGCCGCGTTGCTCTGGTGGCTGCACGGTGCCGGGTACGCAGGGGACGTCGCGGAGCACGCCGGAGCGGCCTGCGGTCGCGTCGGTGACGGCGGCCCGGGTGAGCGGGGTGACCACGTCGGGCAGCGCGTCGGGGGAGTGCCAGGACAATCGGCAGCCCGGTGGTGGGTCCGTGGCGGGTAGGGCCCCGGCCGCACGGGCCCGGAACACGTGCACGAGGACGTCTGGCAGCGGCCCGGCGCGCCCGGCCGCGGCCTCCCCCGGAGGGCCGGTCAGGTGGTAGACGCCGACCAGGTCGACCAGCTCGATGTCCCAGCCGGTCTCCGCGCGGATGTCCCGTAGGGCCGCCCGCACCGGGCCCTCGGCCGGGCGCAGCCGCCCGCCGGGCAACGCGTAGCGACGCGCGCCCCGGCCCTGCTGGCAGAGCAGCACCCGACCGGTGTCGTCGGTGACGACCGCGGCGACCGCCCAGGTGAGCGCGCTCATGGACAAAGAGCGTACGGCGGTGCAAACCAGAAGTCACCGGGATGCGCGCTCCTGCGGCCCGGGGTGCCGCTGCGGGGGTGTGCAGCGGTAGCGTGTGCACCCGTGACCCTCGCCTCGCTCTCCCCCCAGGCGGCCCTGCCCAGTCCCAGCACCGCGGTCTGGCAGCTCGGGCCGGTGCCGATCCGGGCTTACGCGCTCTGCATCATCGCCGGCATCGTGCTGGCCTGTTGGGTGACGGAGCGCCGGCTGCGGCAGCGCGGCGTCGCGCCCGGCGCGACGCTCGACATCGCCGTCTGGGCGGTTCCCGCGGGCATCATCGGCGCCCGGATCTACCACGTGGTCACCTCACCGGAGAAGTACTTCGGCGCCGGTGGGGACCCGATCAAGGCGTTCGCCATCTGGGAGGGCGGTCTCGGCATCTGGGGCGCGGTCGCCGGTGGCGCGATCGGTGCCTGGATCGCGGCCCGGCAGCTCGGCATCCCGTTGGGTGTGGTGGCCGACGCGCTGGCCCCCGGGCTGCCGCTGGCCCAGGCGGTCGGCCGGATCGGCAACTGGTTCAACAACGAGCTCTTCGGTGGCCGGACCACCCTGCCGTGGGGTCTGCAGATCCATCGGATGGACCCGGACAACCCCGGGCACGCGCTCCGGGACGACGCCGGGCAGCCGATCCTCGAACCGGGTCTCTACCAGCCCACCTTCCTCTACGAGGCGCTGTGGAACCTCGGCGTCGTGGCCCTGGTCCTGCTCCTCGACCGCCGGCTCAAGTTGGGCCGGGGCCGGGCGTTCGCGCTCTACGTGATGGGTTACACCGTCGGCCGGTTCTGGATCGAGCTGATGCGCACCGACGAGGCCAACCAGATCCTCGGTGTCCGGCTCAACGTCTGGACCGCCGCCCTGGTCTTCCTCGGCGCCCTGATCTATTTCGTACGGGTGCGTGGCCCTCGGGACTACCTGATCCCGCTCGGCGCGGCGGCGGCGACGACCCCGCCTCCCACTTCCGACCTGTCCCAGGTCGACCTCTCCGAGCGGGAGACCCCCGCGCGGGCGGCCGCGCCGGAGGGCTACCGGGTGGTGAGCGAGGAGCAGTACGCCGCCTGGCAGGACACCGGTGTCGTACCGCCGGCGACCGACGACGACTCCCGGCCGGATGACGGCGAACTGTCCGGGGACACCTCGGCGGCCGACCTCGCGGCGAGCGGCGACGAGCCGGCGGACGATCCGTCCGCCGCTCGCACCGACCGGGCCGACGCCACGGGCGCGCGTCCCGCCGACCGGGACAGCTGAGCGGGGGCGGCACCGATGCGAAGCGCGGTGGTGGTCGGCGCAGGGGTCGGTGGCCTCGCGGTGGCCGGCGCGCTGGCCCGTTCCGGCTGGCAGGTCACAGTGTTGGAACGCGCCGAACGGGTTCGCCCCGAGCGGACCGCCGTGGTGCTCTGGCCCAACGGCGTCCGCGCACTGCAGGCCCTCGGCCTCGGCGCCGGCCTGGCCGCCATCGCCACCCCGTTGCCCGACGGCGGGGTCCGTCGCCCGGACGGGCACTGGCTCGTGCAGCCCCGGCCAATCCCGGCCGACCGGATGCCGGTCGTGGTGCACCGGGAGGATCTGCACGACGCGCTGATCGCCGGCCTCGGTGACCGGGTCGAACTGCGTACCGGGGTGACCGTGCGCCACGTCCGCGTGGACCCGGGCGAGCGACCGGGAGTCAGCGACGGTCGGCACACCATCGAGGCCGATCTGGTGGTCGCCGCCGACGGCACGGACAGCGGCATCCGCCGCCAACTCGCGCCCGAGTCCCGGGTGGTCAGCTCCGGCTGCGCTGCCTGGCGGGCCGTCATTCCCTGGTACCAGGCACCTCGACTCCCCGACGATCAGCCGTTGGCCGGCGAGATTCTCGGCGCGGGCTACCGGTTCGTGGCCACGTCGCTGGGCGAGCGCGGCTCCTCGGGCGGGTCCACCCGCGGCGGCATCTACTGGGTGGCCACCGCAGCCGGCGCGCCACGCCCGGAACCGCCGGAGACCCAGCTGGCGCTGCTGCGCCGCTGGTACGCGGACTGGCCCGCTCCGGTCGGCGCGCTGCTCGACGCCACCGACCCGGCCGACCTGGTCCAACAGGAGGTTCGCGAGCTGCGCCCGTTGCCCCGGGCGTACGGCTTTCCGGTCGGGCCCGGTGGGGTGGTGCTGCTCGGCGACGCGGCGCACGCCATGCCGCCGCACCTCGGGCAGGGCGCCTGCCTGGCATTCGAGGACGCCGCCACGCTCGCGTCGTTGCTGCGGGAGGCCCGGCTGCCCGACGCCGTTCAGGCGTACGACCGGGTGCGCCGCCCCCGGGCGGCGACCGTGGTCCGGCAGACTCGGCGGATGTCGGCGGTGCTCCAGACCCGGGGCCGGTTGGCGCTGCGCGCCCGGGACGCCGCGCTGGGCACGATCAACGGGCGACTGCTCTCCAGTGCCGTCGCCTCCGCCGCTCAGTGGCGTCCACCGACCTGACCCCGGTAGCCGGGCCGGTCAGGCGATGAGGGCGGCGGGTTCGGCGATGCAGGCGGTGCCGATTCGGCGGAAGCCGACCCGCAGGTAGACCCGCGCGATCTCCTCGCTGCCCGCGGACAGGAAGACCAGCTCGGTGCCGGCGGCCAGCAGTTCCCGGGCCAGTGTGGCGGTGAGCGCGGCGCCCAGCCCGCGTCGCCGGGCGGACGGCAGGGTGGCCACCCCGGCGATCTCCGCGACGTCGTCCACCCGCATCGCCATGCCGCTGGCCAGCGCGCCCTCGGTCGGCGTGCCGGCCAGCGCGGAGATCCGGCGGCCATCGGCGATCCGGGCTCGTTCCTCGTCGAGCGCGGCCAGTTCGAGTTCGGTGACGGCGGCGTCGCGTTCGGCCGGGCCGGCCTCACCGGGGGCGGTGCCGGCAGCGGCGAACGACACCGCTGCCACCGCACGCCGCGCGGCGACGTCGGCGGCGAAGTCGGGGGAGTCCGCTGCCAGCACCCGCACCGCCGCGTCGGACAGCGTCGCCGGGTCGGGCAGCGCGCTCGGGTCGAGCACCATCAGCGGCGCCTCCAGCACGTTGAGCCCCGCCGAGCGGGCCACCGCCAGCAGCTCGGGGCTCGTCTCGTGCACCCACTCGAAGGCTTCCGGCAGGCCCAGCCTCCGCTGGCGCTCGCGGACCGAGGTCACGTCGGCAAGCGACGGCGGCTCGGTGGCGTCGATGCGGGGGCGGGCGTAGAACGGCCAACCGGCACCTTCGCGGACGAACAGCACCAGCCCGCCATGCTCCTCCGCACCGGCGACGTCGCGGGGCACCGCGTCGTAGAAGCGTTCCAACCGGTCGAAGACGTGCTTGTGTAGCGGATCCACCGCGCGAGACTACACGTCCCAGCCAGTGGACGGTGTGATCAATCTCGGGTGGCCGTGCGACCCCGGCCCTAACGTAGACTCAATAGACCCATGGGCCGACGTCGTCCCCACCATTGATCCAACCTGAGTGACGACAGGAGGCCCGGTGGCTCAGCCGTACGCGGACACAGAACAGCGGCACCCGCACAGCCCGCAGGCGTCCCCGACGCCCCACGCCCGTCCGTCCGCCCAGGGCCTGTACGACCCAGCGCAGGAACACGATGCGTGCGGCGTGGCCTTCGTGGCGGACCTGCACGGCCGGCGTTCACACTCGGTCGTCGCCAACGGGCTCGGCGCGCTCTGTCGGCTGGACCACCGGGGCGCCCGTGGTGCGGAGCCGAACACCGGCGACGGTGCCGGCATCATGATCCAGGTGCCCGACGCGTTCCTGCGCGCGGTCGCCGACGTCGAGCTTCCCCCGGCGGGCGAGTACGCCACGGGGCTGGTCTTCCTTCCCGACGACGACGCCGCCGAGGCGCGTGCCCGCCGGGTGGTCGAGAAGTACGCGCTGGTCGAGGGTGCCGACCTGCTCGGCTGGCGGGACGTGCCGATCGACCCGAGTGACCTGGGCGAGACCGCCCTGGCGGCGATGCCCCGGGTCCGGCAGCTCTTCGTGGCCGCGCACCGCCTGACCGACGCCCCCGGCGGGCCGGCCGGCTCCCCGTTGCGCGGCATCGAGCTGGACCGGGTGGCGTTCTGTCTGCGTAAGCAGGCCGAACGGGAGACCGCCGAGCGGGGCGTGCCGGCGTACTTCCCGTCGCTGTCCAGCCGCACCATGGTCTACAAGGGCATGCTCACGCCCGACCAGTTGCCGGCGTTCTACCCGGACCTGCGCGACGAGCGGGTGGACAGCGCGATCGCGCTTGTGCACTCCCGTTTCTCCACAAACACCTTCCCGTCCTGGCCGCTGGCGCACCCGTACCGGTTCATCGCCCACAACGGCGAGATCAACACGATCCGGGGCAACCGCAACTGGATGCAGGCCCGCGAGGCGTTGCTGCGCTCACCGAACGTCTCGGGCAACATCCGGCGGGTCTTCCCGGTCTGCACCCCCGCCGCCTCGGACTCGGCGAACTTCGACGAGGTCCTGGAGCTGCTGCACCTGGCCGGGCGGAGCCTGCCGCACGCGGTGCTCATGATGATCCCCGAGGCCTGGGAGAACGACCCGGGGATGGACCCGGCCAAGCGTGCCTTCTACCGCTTCCACGCCAGCCTGATGGAGCCGTGGGACGGTCCGGCGTCGGTGGCCTTCACCGACGGCGAGATCGTCGGCGCGGTGCTGGACCGCAACGGGCTGCGCCCGGGGCGCTGGTGGCAGACCGACGACGGGCTCGTGGTGCTGGGCTCCGAGGCGGGCGTGCTCGACCTCGACCCGGCCCACGTGGTCGCGAAGGGGCGACTCCAGCCGGGCCGGATGTTCCTGGTCGACACCGTGGCCGGGCGGATCGTGCACGACGAGGAGATCAAGTCCGAGTTGGCCGCCGCCCAGCCGTACGGGGAGTGGCTGCACGCCGGGCTGATCGAGCTGAACGACCTGCCGGCACGCGAGCACACCGTCTACACGCACGACTCGGTGCGTCGCCGGCAGCAGACCTTCGGCTACACGGTGGAGGAGCTGAAGATCCTGCTCGGGCCGATGGCCCGCACCGGCGCTGAGCCGCTCGGCTCGATGGGTACGGACACCCCGATCTCGCCGTTGTCCACCCGACCGCGGCTGCTCTACGACTACTTCCACCAGCTCTTCGCCCAGGTCACCAACCCGCCGCTGGACGCCATCCGCGAGGAGTTGGTGACCAGCCTGGCGTCGACCATCGGGCCGGAGGGCAACCTGCTCGACCCGGGCGCCGCGAGCTGCCGGCAGATCGTGCTCCCGCACCCGATCCTCGACAACGACGAGCTGGCGAAGATCCTCTCCATCGACGAGGACGGCGACCTGCCCGGCTTCAAGGCGGTCCGGGTCTCCGGGCTGTACCGGATCCGGGAGGGCGCCGCCGGGATCAAGGCACGGCTGACCGAGATCTGCCGGCACGTCTCCGAGGCGATCGAGGACGGCGTCCGCATCCTGGTGCTCTCCGACCGGGATTCCAACGCCGACCTGGCCCCGATCCCGTCGCTGCTGCTCACCGCCGCCGTGCACCAGCACCTGGTGCGCGAGCAGACGCGTACGCAGGCGGCGTTGATCGTCGAGTCCGGCGACTGCCGGGAGGTGCACCACGCGGCGGTGCTGATCGGCTACGGCGCGGCGGCGGTCAACCCGTACCTGGCGTTCGAGTCGGTCGAGGACATGATCCACACCGGCGCACTGGCCGGGGTGGAGCCGGCCGCGGCGGTGCGCAACTACGCGAAGGCGCTCGGCAAGGGCGTCCTGAAGATCATGTCGAAGATGGGCATCTCGACGGTCTCCTCGTACTGCGGGGCGCAGGTCTTCGAGGCGGTCGGCCTGGACACCCGGCTGGTCGATCGCTACTTCCGGGGCACCCCCAGCCGCATCGGCGGGGTCAGTCTCGCGGGCGTGCACACCGAGGTGGCCGCCCGGCACGCGCTGGCCTGGCCGCCGGCCGGCACCGCCAGCTCCGACCGCTTGGAGGTCGGTGGGGAATACCAGTGGCGCCGCGAGGGTGAGCTGCACCTGTTCAACCCGGAGACAGTCTTCCTGCTGCAACACGCCACCCGCAGCCGGCAGTACGACGTCTTCCGGCAGTACACAGCCAAGGTCGACGCGCTCGCCGCGCAGGCCGGCTCCCTGCGGGGGCTGTTCACACTGCGCACCGGGGTCCGCCCGGCGGTGCCGATCGAGGAGGTCGAGCCGGCCACCGAGATCGTCAAGCGGTTCGCCACCGGCGCCATGTCGTACGGGTCGATCTCCGCGGAGGCGCACGAGACGCTCGCCATCGCCATGAACCGTCTCGGCGGCAAGTCCAACACCGGCGAGGGTGGCGAGGACGTCGAGCGGCTGCACGACCCGGCCCGCCGGTCGGCGGTCAAGCAGATCGCCAGCGGCCGGTTCGGTGTGACAAGCGAATACCTGGTCAACGCCGACGACCTCCAGATCAAGATGGCTCAGGGCGCCAAGCCGGGCGAGGGCGGTCAGCTGCCCGGCAACAAGGTCTGGCCGTGGATCGCCCGGACCCGGCACGCCACTCCCGGCGTGGGTCTGATCTCCCCGCCGCCGCACCACGACATCTACTCCATCGAGGACCTCGCCCAGCTGGTGCACGACCTGAAGTGCGTCAACCCGGCGGCCCGCGTGCACGTCAAGCTGGTCAGCGAGGTCGGCGTCGGCACCGTCGCCGCCGGGGTGGCGAAGCTCAAGGCGGACGTCATCCTGATCTCCGGCCACGACGGCGGCACGGGCGCCTCCCCGATGAACTCGCTCAAGCACGCCGGCACGCCGTGGGAGCTGGGGCTGGCCGAGGCGCAGCAGACGCTGTTGCTCAACAAGCTGCGCGACCGGGTCACCGTGCAGGTCGACGGTCAGCTCAAGACTGGCCGGGACGTGCTGGTCGCGGCGCTGCTCGGCGCGGAGGAGTTCGGTTTCGCGACCGCGCCGCTGATCGTCGAGGGCTGCGTGATGATGCGGGTCTGCCACCTGGACACCTGCCCGGTAGGCATCGCCACCCAGAATCCGGTGCTGCGGGAGCGCTTCACCGGCAAGCCGGAGTTCGTGGAGAACTTCTTCCTCTTCCTCGCCGAGGAGGTCCGGGGTTACCTGGCCGAGTTGGGCTTCCGGTCGATCGAGGAGGCGATCGGGCAGTCCGAGCTGCTCGACGTGGCCCCGGCGCTGACGCACTGGAAGGCGCACGGGTTGGACCTGGCGCCCGTCCTGCACCTGCCGGAGCTGCCCGCCGGTGCGGCCCGACGCGGGGTCCGCGCGCAGGATCACGGCCTGGAGCACGCACTCGACAACGAGCTGATCGCGCTGGCCCGTCCGGCTCTCACGGATGGGGCGCCGGTGCGGGTCGAGGTGGCGGTGCGCAACGAACACCGCAGCGTCGGCGCGATGCTCGGCGGTGAGGTGACCCGTCGCTTCGGCGGCGCCGGCCTTCCCGAGGACACCATCGAGTTCGTGCTGCACGGCACGGCTGGGCAGTCGTTCGGCGCGTTCCTGCCGCGCGGGGTGACCCTGCGCCTGCACGGCGACGCCAACGACTACGTGGGCAAGGGCCTATCCGGGGGCCGGCTCATCGTCCGTCCGGACGCCGCCGCGCCGTTCCTCGACCCGGACGCCGAGCCGGGGCGGCGGGCCGAGGATCAGATCATCGCCGGCAACACCATCCTGTACGGGGCCACGGCGGGCGAGGTCTTCCTGCGTGGCCGGGTGGGGGAGCGGTTCGCGGTGCGCAACTCCGGCGCGGTCGCCGTGGTCGAGGGCGTCGGTGACCATGGCTGCGAGTACATGACCGGCGGCACGGTGGTGGTGCTCGGCGCTACCGGCCGGAACTTCGCCGCCGGCATGTCCGGCGGAACGGCGTTCGTGCACCAACTGGACCGGGCCCGGGTCAACGCGGAGCTGGTCGACCTGATGCCGCTGGGTGAGCAGGAGCAGTCGCTGTTGCACGAGCTGGTTCAACGGCACGTGGCCGAGACCGGGTCGGCGGTCGCCGAGGAGCTGCTCAAGCGGTGGCCGGAGGCGGTGGCCGAGTTCACCGCTGTGGTACCCCGGGACTACCGCCGGGTGCTGGAGATCATGCGGGCCGCCGAAGCAGCCGGCCGCGACGTCGACGACGCGGTGATGGGCGCGCTCAGCGCGCCCGGCGCGCCGGTGCCGCCCGCCCCGCGGGTGGCTGCCCAGGAGGTGGCACGTGCCTGACCCGAACGGTTTCCTGCGCTACGACCGGCGGCTGCCGGCCCGCCGCCCGGTGCCGGTGCGGATCAGCGACTGGCGGGAGGTGTACCCGCCGGCCGGCGAGGAACTGGTCCGTGAGCAGGCCACGCGATGCATGGACTGCGGCATCCCGTTCTGCCATGACGGCTGCCCGCTGGGCAACCGCATCCCGGACTGGAACGACCTGGTGCGTACCGGCAACTGGGACGCCGCGGTGGAGTCGCTGCACGCCACCAACAACTTCCCGGAGTTCACCGGTCGGCTCTGCCCGGCGCCCTGCGAGGCGGCCTGCGTGCTCGGCATCTCCGGTGGTCAGCCGGTGACCATCAAGCAGGTCGAGGTGGAGATCGCCGACTTCGCCGCGGCGCGCGGGTTCACCCCCCGCCCGGTGCCGGCGCCGTCGGGTCGGTCGGTCGCCGTCGTCGGCTCCGGGCCCGCCGGTCTCGCCGCCGCCCAGCAGTTGGCCCGCGCCGGTCACGCGGTGACGGTGTACGAACGCGACGACGCGATCGGTGGCCTGCTCCGGTACGGCATCCCCGACTTCAAGTTGGAGAAGCGGCACATCGATGCCCGGGTGGCCCAGCTCACCGCCGAGGGGGTGCGCTTCCGCACCGGAGTGAACGTCGGGGTGGACGTCACCGCCGAGCAGTTGCGCGCCGAGCACGACGCGGTGCTGTTGGCCGGTGGGGCGTTGCAGGGCCGGGACACCCCGGAGACTCCCGGGCGGGCGCTTCGGGGCGTACACCAGGCGATGGCGCACCTGGTCGCGGCGAATCGCGCGGTCGCCACCGCGGCCACCGATCAGGCCGGCGTCGTGGCCACCGACGAGCGCCGGTTGGCGCGGGCGGTGTTGCCGGACGGCACCCCGATCGACGCGGCCGGCAAGCACGTGCTGATCATCGGTGGCGGTGACACGGCCGCCGACTGTCTCGGCGTCGCGCACCGGCAGGGCGCCGCGGGCGTTCACCAGCTCGACCTGTACCCGCAGCCGCCGCAGGAGCGCGACGAGGCACGGGACCCGTGGCCGACCTGGCCGTGGGTTCTGCGCAGCTACCCGGCGCACGAGGAGGGTGGCGAGCGGGTCTTCGCCGTGGCGGTGCAGGAGTTCGTTGACGACGGCACCGGCCAGGTGCGGGCGGTGCGGATCGCCGAGGTGACAGTGGAGAAGCGCGACGGTCGCCGGGTCGTCACAGTGGTGCCGGGGTCCGAGCGGGAGCTGCCGGCCGACCTGGTGCTGCTGGCGATCGGCTTCGAGGGCACCGAGCAGCAGCCGCTGTTGGCCCAGTTCGGTGTGGCCCGCAACCCTCGGGGCGCCATCGACGCCCGCGACGACTGGCAGACCGCCGCCGACGGGGTGTTCGTGGCAGGTGACATGCACCGGGGCGCGTCGTTGATCGTCTGGGCCATCGCCGAGGGGCGGGCGGCCGCCGCCGCCATCCACGGCTATCTGGGCGGTGTCGGCGCGTTGCCGGCACCGGTGGGCCCGGCCACGCAGGCCCTCGCCGCTCGCTGAGTCACGGGCGTCCGGCCGGTGTGGCAGGTCTGCTGCCGCACCGGCCGGACATTCCCGCCGGTGAAGCCGCTCACAGAAGTGGGCAAATAGGTTTAAGCCGGCAAGACTTGTCGGCTGCCGAACCGCCCCGCGATCGGTGTGAATGATCATGCTGCCGATCGCTGGAGGTTCGTCGTGGCCAGAGGTGCCACCTTCGCCGCGCTGCGCCACCGCAACTACCGGATCTGGGCGCTCGCCGGCTTCGTCTCCGTCATCGGCACCTGGATGCAGGTCCTCGGGGTCAACTGGTACGTCCTGAAGGAGACCGGCTCGGCGACGTCCATGGGCTTCGCCGTGCTGCTCCAGGCGGCGCCCACGTTGCTGCTCAGCGTCTTCGGCGGTGTGCTGGCCGACCGGCTGCCGGCCCGCCCGTTGCTGATCGCCGCCCAGGGCGCCCACGCGGCGCTCGCCGCCGGACTGGCGGCGGTCGCCCTCACCGGGGTCGGCGGCCTGCCGCTGATCTTCGCGATTTCCCTGGCCAGCGGTGCCGTCTCGGCGATCGAAGGCCCGGTGATGGGGCGCTGGGCCGCCAGCCTCGTCGACCGGGAGACGCTGGGCAACGCCCTGGCGCTCGGCTCGCTCACCAACTCCGCCGGCCGGATCCTCGGCATGAGCCTCGGTGCCGTGGTGGTCGCCGCCGTCGGCCCCGCCCTGCTGTTCGGCATCAACGCGGCAAGCTTCGCCGCCGTGGTGGTGGCGTTGTTCGCCGTACGCCCGGGAGCCGTGCCCGGCCTCGCGGCGTCGAACGCCGGCCGGGCCCGGGGCGGCGTCCGGGCCGGGTTCGCCTACCTGCGCGGGCAGCCGGTGCTGCTCCTCGCCCTCGCCCTGTCGTTCGTGCTCGGCAGCCTGGGCCGCAACTACCAGGTGACCATGGCCGCGATGAGCGACGGGCCGCTGGACGCCGGCGCCTCCGGGTACGGCCTGCTGTCGACAGTGTTCGCGGTCGGGACGGTGGTGGGTGCGCTCGTCGCGGCCCGGCGGCGATCCCTGGGTTACCGGACGCTTGTCGTCGCGGGCCTGCTCGCCAGCGGGTTGCAGATCGTCGCCGGCCTCGCACCGGGAGCCTGGAGCTTCGCCGCGGTGATCCTGCCGATCGCCGCCGCCGCGGTGGTCATCGACACCACCGTCGGCACCCGCGCCCAGCTCGACACCGACGCCGCGATGCGGGGCCGGGTGCTCGCCGCCCTGGCGGTCACCGGCTCGGTGTCCGCCGCGGTCGGCGCCCCGCTGCTCGGCTGGCTCGCCGAACACGCCGGGCCCCGGCAGACGCTCGTCCTCGCCGGATCGGCGGCGGCGATCGCCACGGCGGCGGCGGGCGTCGCCCTGGACCGGCAGCGTGGCCGCGTGGCGACCCTCGCGCTCGTCGTTCCGCGACCCCGTCATCCGGTACGACGAGCGGCGTTCCGGGCCGCCCGCATCGTTCGGCCCACCGGTGCGGTCTGTGTCATCGCACCCGCCGAAGCCGGTGCGGTCCGGTCGGGCGGGGTCCGGCTCAGGGAGTTGGCCACCGCCGGGCCGATGGCGAACCGCTGACGTTCAGTGCCGGATGCCGGATGCCGGATGCCGGATGCCGGATGCCGGACGCCGGACGCCGGATGCCGGATGCCGGACGCCGGACGCTTGACCTGGGCGTCGGTCGAGGTGCCGGCACCTGCACCTACGCATCGCCGAAAGGGAGACCCGAGCACACCTCGCCAACCGGGACGACGGGACGCACACCCGCCAGGGCAGTGATCAAGTGATGAAAAGTAGGTCAGACACGGTCCTGACACCTACTTTTCATCACTTGATCAAGGTGCCTTGCCGACCGACGGGGCATCATCCCGCTGGCGCTGATCTGCGGCCCGATACGGGATATCCCCTGGTTCTGGACGCTCGTCGACCTGTCCTTCGCGGTGGGGCCTACCAGCCGCTCTGGTTCGCTTACCGGCACATCCGCGCCGTCGAGGCGAGCACGGCCGGGGCGACAAACGCCCAGCCGGCCCTGACCCCGTAAACCCCACCCGCCCGCCTCGTCGGACGGGGCTCCTACACCCCTGCCGCGTCGACCATGGAGTTATGGTGGGCGAAATGCTCACCGGTGCCCGATCTGTGAGGCACCACAACTCCATGATCGACGCGGGCGTCGGGTCAGTGCGACATCAGGTGGTGGGCCTCGCGAATCTTCGCCCAGGACTTCGGCTCGGTCGGCGGGGCGGCCTTACGGGCGGTGGTCGCCACGTCGGGTCGGCCGGCGGTGAACAGCCAGGTGGTGAACAGGTCGTCCAGGTCCAGCCCGGAGATCCGCTCGGCCAGGGCCTGGAACTGCTCGATGGTGCCGTTGCCGTACCGGCGCTCGGCCGTCCAGGCCGGCAGGATCTCGAAGAACGCGTCGTCGCCGACGGCCAGCCGCAACTGGTGCAGGGTCATCGCGCCCCGGTCGTAGACGGCGTTGTCGAAGACCCGAGCGGCACCCGGGTCGCCGGGCAGCACCTGCCAGAACCCGTCGTCGGCCGGGTAGCTGGCGTAGGTGAAGTCAAAGACCTCCTGGGCGGTGCCCTCGCCCTGCTCCTCCGACCAGAGCCACTCCGCGTACGAGGCGAAGCCCTCGTTGAGCCAGATGTTGCGCCAGTCGGCCACCGAGACCGAGTCGCCGAACCACTGGTGGGCCAACTCGTGCGTCACCACGTAGGTGTTGGCGCCGCGTCGCCAGAAGCCCGGCCCGTACACCGGTCGGGTCTGCGTCTCCAGGGCGAAGCTGATGCCGTCCACCGGCCCGGCCACGCCACCCTGCGCCTCGAACGGGTACGGGCCGAAGATCCCGCTCTCCCAGTCGACGATCTCGGCGGTCCGCTCGATGCTGGCCCGGGCGGCCGGCCCGAGCGCGCCAAGCGAGGTGCTGTACGCGTTGATCACCGGCTGACCGCTCGGGGTGGTGTCGGTGACGATGTCGTACTGGCCGATGGCCATGAAGGCCAGGTAGGTGGCCGTGGGCGAGGTGGTCCGCCAGATCCACCGGGTGCGGTTGCCGGCCTCGGCCAGCGGCGGCCGTGGCTGCACCCCGTTGCTGATCACCTCGACGCCGGTGGGCACCGACACCGAGATGTCGTAGGTGGCCTTGTCCAGCGGGTGGTCGTTGCTCGGGAACCACCACCACGCCGACTCGGGCTCGTTGACGGCGAGCGCGCCGTCGTCGGTACGCGTCCAGCCGGTGTAACCGTCGACCAGGGCCTCCGACGGGACGCCGGAGTAGCGCACCACGATGGTGAGCTGCTGACCCCGGGTCACCGTGCGGGCCGGGGTGACCACCACCTCGTGCACCCCCGCGGTGCTGGTGCTCGCCGCCCAGCCGTTGACCCGGACCGACTCGACGTCGAGCAGGAAGTCCAGATTGAACGTCGAGAGGTCCTGTGTGGCGGTGGCGAGGATGGTGGTGGTGCCGGTGAGCAGGTCGGTGGCCGGTTCGTAGCGCAGCCGGACGTCGTAGTGCTCGACGTCGTAGCCGCCGTTGCCGTAGTCGGGGAAGTAACTGTCGCCCAGTCCGGGCGCGCCGGGTTGCGGCGCTGCGGAGACGACCGGACGGCCCCAGGCCGTCGGGGCGGCCTGGCCGGGGGTGCCGGCGAGCATGGTGCCGGCGGTGGTGAGGGTCAGGGCGGTGGTGGCCGCCGTGAGGACTCGTCGCACGGGGTGGACTCCCTCCATCGGGTGTTCGCCACGCCAACCTAATCGACAACTGTGAACGTCGTTGGCCCGCCACACCCATGGCCGGCCGCCGGCCTCTGGCGTGCCTTGCACCGCAAGGTCACACTGAGTGGATCGGAGGTGACACGTGCGGCGATCGGAGTTGCCCAGGCGGGAGTTGAGCGGCCAACGGCAGTCAACCGCAGGCAGGGAGCGGCTGCCGGCCGGCGGGTTGGAGTTGTTCGCGCTGCTCGCCCGGCTGCTGCGGCGACCCCGCCGCGGTGACCGCCGGCTGCCGCTGCTGTGGCTGGTCCGCTCCGACACCGCGGATCTGATGGTGCCGCTGCGCCGGTTCCTCGGCCAGGGCCCCCGACGGCGCGTCCCGCACGCCGTGCTGGACGCCGACGTGCCGCCCGGTGCCGGGGACGTGCCGGCGCTGCTGCGCGAGCTGCACCGGCAGCTCTCCCTGGAGGCATTCGGCGCCGCCAGACTGCGCTTCCGGCACTATCCGCTCGCCGACTGGCTGATGCAGCAGAGCCTCAGCCTGAGCGTCGACGCCGACGACAGCCGGGCTGCCCTGGTCCGCCGGTTGCGCGACCGCAAGGGCCCGCGTACGCCGGAGGCGGCGCCCTCCGGCGGTGACGCCGTCAGCATCGTCTCGCAGGTGCTGCTCTGGGTGGTCCGTCGCGCCGTGCCGGGGGTCGTCTTCCGGGCTGCCGTCTCCGGTCGGGTGCCGGTGCTCGGGCGGCACTACAACTGGTTCATGCGCCAGCAGTACCTGGCGCCCCGGCAGTCGGTCACCTTCCTCGGCTTCGCCGAGCGCCTCACCGCGGGCTGGCGCGACGGGGAGCAACCCGACCAGGTCAACAAACTGCTGCTGCACGCGTTCCTGGAGGACCTTCGGCAGGCGTACCGGCGTCGGCCGTGGCGTCCGTCGGACTGGCGGCGCACCGCGTACCCGGCGCTGCTGCTCGATCACGTAGCCCCCGGCAACGTCGGCGGGGAACTGGTCCGCCTGATCGGCGACGTCCGCACCGAGACCGGCCGCAACGACCCGCTGCTGATCGTCGCGTCCGGCGGGCAACCCCCACCGGACCTGCCCGAACCGCACCCGTTGACCGAGGCCGACGAGGCGTACGACGAGTGGGCCGGGGCGCTGCCGGAGATGCGCCGGCTGCGCCGCCCGGCCACCTGGCTGGTGGCGCTGCGTCCCGACGAGACCGACACCGGCCCGCCGTCACGTGGCGGACTGCGGCCGTTCGCCGCGCCCGACCCGCCGTGGTGGTCGCGGCGCTTCCTGCCGGCGGCGCTCTGCCTGGTGCTGGTGGCGTCGCTCGGCCTCTGGGTGACCAGTCGGTGGGGGCCGGGCTGTCACCCCTCGCTCACCGGTCAGGTGTCGGTGGAGGTGGCCGCCAGCGGCGAGTGCGTCGGCTACAGCGACAGCGCCGCCCAGGTGTTCAACAACGACCCCGGCCAGGACCGGCTGCGCACCGTCCAACAGCGCATCTTCGCGCAGAACCGCGCCGCCGAGGAGGTCTGGCAGCGCAGCGACCGACGACGGCCCTTCCTCACCCTGGTCTACCTCGGCACCCTCACCGGCAACCGCACCCGTGCGGACGAGGAGTCGTACGTCTCCGAGCGCGAGGAGCTCGAAGGCATGGCCACCGCCCAGTACGCGTTGCTGAAGGAGTCGGCTGGCGCCGACGGCGCCGCGCTGCTGCGGATCGTGGTGGCCAACGGCGGCCGGCAGATGGTCTACGCCGACCAGGCCGTGGCGATGCTTGCCGAGTTGGCCCGGGACGACCCCACGGTGCTCGGGGTGGTCGGGCTGGTGGAGAGCCGCACCAGCACCGCCCGCGCGCTGCGCGAGCTGAACCAGGTCGGGCTGCCGGTGCTGGCGCCCACCCTCTCCGCCGACAAGATGGACGCCAACTCCCGCCTCTACCTCCAGATCTCCGCCCCGAACAAGGATCAGGTGAAGTTGGTCGACGCGTACGCCAAGCAGGTGCTGAAGGTCAACGAGGCGCACGTCTTCTACACGACGCTGGAGGGCAGTTCGCTCACCGAGGACCTCTACGTGGGGACCCTCGTCGACGGGCTCCGACGACAGTTCGGCCCCCGGATCACCCGCCTCGACGAGTGGCGCACCGGGCAGCGGCTGACCGACGAGTGCGGCTACGCCGGGCTGCTCTTCTACGCCGGTCGATGGACGGAGTTCGACGGTTTCCTGCGGGCGCTGCGCGAGTGCGGCGGCAACCCGCCCCGACACCTCGTCGCCGACGACTCGGCCAACCGCTACATGGCGAATCCGGGGCTGCGCGCCGCCGCGCCCGGCAACCTGCCCGTCACGTACGTCTCGAAGGCGGCCCTGGCCACCTGCGTGGCGCTGCGGGCCGCCGAGGACCGGCGCGACGCCGCCCGGGCCAGCTTCCTGTCCTGGATCCAGGCCGACGACCTGCTCGACCAGCCGCGCTGCCGGCCGGGTTCCGAGGAGCAGGTCGGCGAACGGGTCAGCCTCGCCTACGACGCGGCGATGATGCTGGTCCGGGCGGTGGAGAGCCTCGCCGCCCGGCTGCACCACGCCGACCCCCGGCAACGCTGGGAGCCGGACTCGGTCAACCCGGTGGGCGTGCACGCGGAGGTGCTCCGGCAGAACGCCGGTCAGGGCTACCCGGGGGTGTCCGGGCTGATCCGGTTCACGCCCGACTCGGGGGAGCCGGTCGACAAGCGGCTGGCCCTGATGCGGGTGGAGCAGGTGCCCGACGTGGCGAGGGCGCCGGTGGAGGTGTTCCGCTGCGGGGTGGCGGACGTGCCCGGCCCGGCGGCGTGCGGCCCCGCCTGACCGGTCCGGCGTGACACGTCCTCGCGGGACTGTCCGGGTGCCACAGGTGTCCGTTAGGGTTCCTGGGACCAGGCGGTCGTCGGCGTTGGGGGCAGAGGGTGGGCAGGCTCGCGTCGGCGTACGGGCAGGCGGTCAACTCCCACCGGGCGGCCCGGGCGCATCTGGACAATGCCCGCAGCGTTCTGGGTGCGGCGCCGACCGCCGCCGCGCCGGTCGGCGCCAACGACCTCGTGGCCCGCCTCGCCCGCCTCGGCGGCACCCTGGCCGCCCCCGCCCCGGGCGTCACGCCGCTGACCGACGCGCCGGCCGCGGTGCGGATCGGCGAGGCGTCCACAGCGGACGGCGGCTTTCCGGTGCTGGTCCCGCTCGGCGGCGGCCACCACCTGGCACTGGACACCGACGCCCGGGACCCGCAGGTCGCCGGGCTGTTGCGGGCGCTCGTGCTGCGGCTGGTCGCCACCGCGCCACCCGGTCAGGTCCGCGTCGCCGGCATCGACACCGCCGCGCTCGGCGCGACCTTCGGCCCGCTGCGCCCACTGCTCGACGCCGGGGTGCTCGACCCGCCGGCCACCGGCGAGGCCGAGGTGGCCGCGCTGCTGGACGCCGCCGAGCAGCACGCCCGCGCCGCACAGCACGGTCAGCCGGCCGCCCGACGCCTGCTGGTGGTGGTCGCCACCGCCGCGCCGCCGCCACGCGAGCTGGCCCGGCTCGCCGCGCTCACCCACGCCGGCCCGGCCGCCGCCGTGTGCGTGCTGCTCGCCGGCCACCCGTCCCGGCTGCCCGGCGAGACCCCGCCACCGCTGGGCGGCACCACAGCGGTGCGGCTCAACCAGGGGTACGCGCACGTCGGTGACCCGCCCGGCGCCCCGTTCAGCCCCGACGGCAGCGGGCTCGCCGCGCCCGTCCTGCTCGATGGCGACCCGCCGCCCGCCTCGGTACGCGCGCTCGCCGAGCACCTCGGCGCCGCCACCCGTCGCGCCGACGCCCTGCCCTTCACCGACCTGCTGCCCGAACGCCGTTGGGCCGAGTCCGCCGGCAACGGTCTGCGGACGGTGATCGGCCGGGCCGGTAGCGGTGCCGCGCTGACGCTCGCCTTCGACGACGCCACCCCGCACTGGCTGGTCGGCGGGCGCACCGGCGCCGGCAAGACCGTCTTCCTCCTCGACGTCCTCTACGGGCTGGCCGCCCGCTACTCGCCGGCCGAGTTGCAGCTCTACCTGCTCGACTTCAAGGAGGGCGTGAGCTTCACCGAGTTCGTGCCCACCGGTCGGGACCCGTCCTGGCTGCCGCACGCCCGTGCCGTCGGCATCGAGTCCGACCGTGAGTACGGTCTCGCGGTGCTGCGCGAACTGCGCCGGGAGGCGCAGCGCCGGGCCACAGCGCTCAAACGGCACGGCGTCACCAAGCTCGCCGACCTGCCCCCTGACAATTCGCTGCCGCGCATCGTGACGGTCATCGACGAGTTCCACGTGCTGCTCGCCGGCAACGACGCGTTGGCCCGCGAGTCCGTCGACCTGCTGGAGGAGTTGGCCCGCAAGGGCCGCTCGTACGGCATCCACCTGGTGCTCGCCAGCCAGAGCATGACAGGCATCGAAGCCCTCTACGGGCGGGCCGAGGCGATCTTCGGGCAGTTCGCGTTGCGGGTGGCGCTGCCCGGCGGTGGTGGGGTGCTCGACCAGCTCAACGACGCCGCAGCGGCCCTGCCGATCGGTTCCGCCGTGGTCAACACCGCGGCCGGCGCTGTCGGCGCCGACACCGTGCTGCGCTTCCCCGACGCCCACGCCGCCGCGGCGGACCTCGCCGCGTTGCGCCACGACCTGTGGCAGGCCCGCCCGCCGGGCTCGCGGGCACCAGCGGTCTTCAAGGGGTACGAAGCGGCGCGGATCGAGGACGACAGCACCTTCGGCGGCCTGCGCCCCGGTGGTCGACGCCCGATGGCCCTGGTCGGCCGAACCGTCGACGTGCACGGCACCACAGCACTGTTCCTGATGGACACCACCCCCGGCCGGCACCTCGCCGTGGTGGGCACCGCACCGACCGGCGCGGACGTGCTGCGCGCCGCGACGCTCAGCCTGGCCCGCCAGCACACTCCCGGCGACGCGCGGTTCCACCTGGCCTGCCTGGTCACCGTCGCCGACCCGGTCGCCGACGACACCGAAACGCTGCTGCGGGCCGCCGGCCACCCGGTGCAACGCCTCGACGCGGCCGGGCTGCGCGACCGGATCGTCGCACTGGCCGCCGAGCCCGCCGGCCGCGAATACCTCGTGGTGTTCGGCATGGACGCCGCCGCGCCCGTCCTCGGGGCCACCGACCCCGGCACGTTCCGCTCCGGCCTGGACGACCTGCGGACCGTCCTGCGCCAAGGGCCCGCGCAGGGGGTGCACCTGCTCGGCTGGTGGCGAGGGCTCCGCCGACTCGCCGACGACCTCGGCGGCACCCAGAACCGCGACGACGTCGCCTGCCTGGTCGCGCTCAACGTGCCCGGCGCCGAGCTGGCCCTGCACCTAGGCGTGCACGACCTGGCCTACACGCCCCGCCCCGACCGGGCGCTGCTGATCGACCGGCACGACCAGCGCACCCGGCTGATCGTCCCGTTCGTCGGCGACGGGCACGACCCGGACGGGGAGCGGTGACAGTGTCCTTCGAGGAGTACGCGGCGCTGGCCCGACAACTCTCCGACCAGCACCGCGCCGGGGAACAACACGCCGCCGCCGAATCCGCGCGCCGCCGCGACCTGCACGCCGCCGTCGACTACCTCCAGCAGCGGCTGACCGCCCAGGGGCAGCGCCTCGACCAGCTCGGCCGAGCCATCGGCATCGACCAGCCATCCGCCGCCCCTGCCCCTGCCCCTGATCCAGGCGCGGGGCAGAGGGCGGGGACGCCGGGTGAGACAGCTGCCTGGCCCGGCCCGCCGTCCGGCGCTGGCTCGCCGTCCGCTCCTGGCACCGGCACGTCTCCCGCTGCCGGCTCCGGGTCGTCCTCCGGTGCCGGCTTTGGCCCGCCCTTCGCTCCCGGCGCTCCCACCGCGCCCGGAACCGGGGACGGAGGATCCGCCGGCGCAGCCGGCGTGCCGGGGCGGGCGGGGGTCGGGGCGTACCCCCAGTTGCCGGTAGGGGAGGCGCGGCTGGCGCTGCCGACGGCGGTGAGCCCGGCGGGCGGCGGGGTGCCCGCGCAGCGCGTGGCGGCGGCCGACCCGGTGGTGGAGCTGGAGCTGGCCCGGCGGATGGCCGACGAGGCCGACCGGCACGGGCAGCAGGCGGAGCTGCTGGCCCAGCGGCCGGTGCTGCTGCCGACGTTGTCGCCGCTGGCCCGCGCGGTCGCCGTCTACGCAGCGTGCGGGGCTGCCGCCGGGGTGCTCGTGCTGATCCTGGTGCTCGCCTCCGGGGTCGGTCTGGTCGACGGCTTCACCCTCGGCGCGTGGATCTGCGCGGGGTTGCCGGCGGTGGCGTTCTTCGGCGGGTACCTGGTGCTGGGCCGGTGGGGGCGGCCCGCGATGGTCGCCGGCACCCCGCCGCGGTACCTGCCGCTCGGGTTCCTGATCTGCTTCCTGCTGGTGCCGATGGCCTACTGCGCCTACCTGCTGCTGGTCCGCGGCCTGCGCTGACAGTTCGGGGTGGCTGGCTCGATCTTCCGCTCTGTCGCGCTCACCGCCGGTCGGATTCGGCCGGTGCGCCTGCCGGTTGCCGATCCGCGTCGTGCGCAGAGTCGTCGGCAGCGCCTGCGGCGACCACGAGGATTTCGTCGAGTTCGCGGTCGGTGAGACCCTCGTCTTCGAGCAGGCCGAGCAGCAACACCGTCCGCGCGACGATCGCCGCCGCGTCGTGGGGCACGGGCGGACGCTCACCGAGC
The DNA here is from genome assembly GCF_018070365.1 of Micromonospora sp. D93. Lineage (NCBI taxonomy): Bacteria > Bacillati > Actinomycetota > Actinomycetes > Micromonosporales > Micromonosporaceae > Micromonospora > Micromonospora sp. D93. Next base: position 108,465 of record NZ_JAGPXW010000020.1, read on the forward strand.
GCCGCCCACACCAGCGCCTCGGCCAGCACCGGGTCGACGTCGTGCCCGGTCGTGTCGTAGCGTTCCCGAGCGGACGCCACGAAGCGGATCACCGGCGCGCGATCCTGCCCCGCGACGAACCGCCGCCGTACCGCCACCAACAGCGCACCGGCGAGCAGGTCCGCGTACCGCAGCCAGTCCGACTCGGCGAACCGGCCCAGCCGCCGTTCGTGGCCACGCAGCCGCCCGGTCAGCAGGCCGCGCAGCGCCGCCTGCGGGTCCGTCACCATCGTCGCTCCCTGATCATCGTGAGTGCCCTCCGGTGCGTGCGTGGCCCGGTCAGTCGATGCCGCCTGGTGACCAGAGCACTCGCCGCCCGGGAACCGCGAGCGATCACCTCGGCGCTGCCGGCGTCGCCGACCCTGTCGCTGTCGTGGTCGGCCTCGTTGTCGTGGCTGGCCCGGCTGTGGTGGTCGGCGTCGTTGTCGTCGCTGGTGGGCTGGGCCGGCGAGGGCTGGGCCGGCGGCTCTCCGGTCAGTGCCGCCACCGAACGATCGATCCGGCATCCCCCGACCGCGAGCCGGGCGACGACCAGGTCCAACCGGGTGATCGCCGCCGCGAGCTGCCGGGCCGCGACCACGTCTGCCACTTCCCGGGTACGTCGCAGCCGATCCTCGGTCGCCCCCAACCGCCAGCGGACACGAGCGGCCAGCGCGGCGGCCCGGTGCGCGTCGAGCCGCGCAGCGTGCAGGCCGGCGAGCAGGTCCCCGACCGGGCGCTTCCTTCGCGGTGGGAACGAACCAGCTCCGGGTTGCAGACCTGGGAGCCGGCCAGGGGAGAGCGTATATAACAGGTCATGTAAGCGCAAGCATCGACCACACATTGCTTGCTATACAAAGTTCCTCGTGATCGAATGGCAGGGCAGACCTGGGAGACACCAATGCCCGCCAAAGCGAAGTGGGCGCTGATCGCCGACGGCATCCGCGCTCAGATCAGGTCCGGCGAACTCGCGCCGGGCGACAAGCTGCCCTCGACCTCCGAGCTGTGCCGTCAGCATGACGTCTCGGCCATCGTTGTTCGCCAGGCCATCAACGCGCTGAAGATCGAGGGTTTGGTAGAAGGGGTCGGTGGCGTCGGTGTGTTCGTCGCCGAACGCTGAACGGCCCCTGATCCCATAGAACAACCTAGATCTTGGACAGTTTCCGTTAGCTCGTAACGGAAACTGTCCAAGATCTAGGTCGCCATCCGGATCCAGTCGGGGTCCGCTCGCGTGGGGCGACCCCCCGGAGGTGACGCGGGAGCGAGCGACCGGTCGTGCTGGGTGCGCGGATCTCGTACGCTCCCATGTGGTCTCCGCCGGTGCGGTGGTGGGGGCGATGGTCCATCACGGGGAGGTGCGCGTGAGCGCTGCACAGATCATCGCGAGGTTGGCGGCGGCGTCGCAGAAGCTGGACGAGGCGAAAGCCAAGACCGCGGCGGCAGCACAGGACGCAGCCGAGGCGCGAGCACTCGTCGCCGGTGCGTTGGAAGGCGTAGCCGCCGGTCCGCTGGTCGGCATGATCGATTCGTACCGCCAGGCGCTCGCGCAGGCGTCCCAGGGTGGCGACCCGGCCAAGCAGCACGTGCAGGAGACGATCGCCAAGGTCCGAGCGCTGGGAAACTGACCACTGGTACTGGCGCCTCGTTACCGGTCGGGTTGACCTCGCCGCCGCCGTGATGGCTGTGCTGGAGCACGATGCCTCGGTGCTGACCAGCGAGGTCAGGGCGTACGTCGATGGCGGTGACCTTCCGGTCATCCGCTTTCCTGACTAGCGCCCTCGATCGGTTCAGCGGGTGACGCGGACCGTGTTGTTGAAGTCCAGGAAATCGCAATTCTCCTGCTCGCACAGTTCGAAGTGTCCGCTGGCGAGCGCCACGCCCTTGTTGAACGCGAAGCCGCCCGCATCCGCGAACACCCGCCCCGTCACGACCTGGGTCTCACCCGAACAGCGGAGCGGCGCCCAGCCCGTTCCGTGCGCAACCCGGTCGCCCGACCGCTGCCGAAGGGTGAGGTTCGAGGTGCCGGACATGCCGGCCTGACAGACCACGGTGAGGGTCAGGTCGACGGCGACGCCGCGCGCGACAAGGGTCGCGGCGGTGACTTCGACGCTGCTTGCCGCGCTGGCCGGCGTCGGCGCCAGCACGATGGAGAGTGACAGGCCGAGTAGTGCGATGGTGGTGGTGATGCGGCGCACGACGGTTCTCCTTGCCGGAGTGGGTGCTTACCTGGCGTCACCATAGCCCTCCCCGGCACTGAGGGATATCAATCGACGGCGGGTTCGCGTTCGATGACGACGACCGGGATCTCGCGCTCGGTTTCCTTCGCGTAGCGCGCGTACGTCGGGAAGACCTTCGTCATCACCGGCCACAGCCGAGCGCGCTCCTCGCCGGTCGCGGTCCGGGCCCGGCCGACGATCCGCTCGGCGCCGACCTGGATCTCAACCGTCGGGTCGGCGGTGAGGTTCAGGTACCAGGCGGGGTGCGTGGCCGCGCCGCCGTTGGACGCCACCAGCAGATGGTTGTCGCCGTCGCGTCCGTACATCAGGGCCGTGCGGCGCAGTTGGCCCGATCGGCGTCCGCGGGTGGTGAGCAGCAGCGAGGGTACGCCGTGGAAGGTGCCACCGTCGGCGCCGTCGGTCCGCACGTAGCGCCGGATGTGGCTGGCGACCCAGCCGACCGGGCTGTCCTCGACCGTCTCGTTCCGCTCGTGTGTGGTCACGCCATCGCCTCCATCGTCGAGCCCGGACGGTCGAACGGACGCGTCGACCATACGTCGGGGTCAGAGCGCCCGGAACAATCAGCCGCGCGAGCGCGGGAGGCAGCACTTCTTGTACTTGGCGCCGGACGCGCACCAGCAGGTGTCGTTGCGGCCGGGTGGCCAGGCGGTCACGCCGGCCTCGTCGAGGCTGTCGGCGTACTCGTCGAGGGTTTCCTCGCTGGTGGGGTCGCTTCCGGTGGGTTCGGCGAAGGCCGCCAGCCCGGCGACCGTGCCGACGACCACGCCCAGGTCGGCGCCGCCCAGCCCAGATGCCTCGACGAGGGCGCGTTCGATCTGGGCGCGGTGTTCGTCCCAGGTGGCGGGGTACCTGTCGACGAGGGTGGGCCAGCGCAGCAGCAGCGCGGTGAACTCCGCCTGCGGCCAGAACAGCACCGTCGCGGGGCCGTCGTCGAGGGCGTCGAGCGCGTGGGTGCTCGCGGCGCGCAGCCGGTCGGCGAGGGTGTCGTACTCGTCGTGCTGTAGGCCCTGCTCTTCGCGCAGGTCGTGCCGCTGCTGGGCCAGGCCGTAGATCATGGCCGCGGCCTCGTCCTGGGCGTCCTCGGATTCGTGCTGCTGGCTGCGGGTGCGTTCCAGGATCGCGTCGAGTGCCCCGGTGAGCCATTCCAGCGCCATCTCGGGGTGGCCGGATTCGGCCAGCTCGTCGATCAGGTACGTGGCCCTGTGGTCGGTCTCCAGCAGCGGACGCAGGGCGGTCAGCTCGGCCATGCCCTCGTCGGTACGCCCGAGGCGCAGCAGCAGGCCGCCGCGCACCGCTCGCGGGTACGCGTTGTCGTCCGGCTGCTCGGCGACGGCGCGGGTGGCCAGGGCGAGCGCGTCGGCCAGGTCGCCGGCCTGTTCCAGGATGTCCACGGCGACCAGTAGGGCGTACCCGATGTCGTCGGGGTCCGCGACCCGCCCCTCGTCGACGGCGCCCACCAGTTCGGCGACGAGCGCGGCCGGGTCGGGGCTCTCGGCGCCCAGGGCGCCGATCTCTTCGATGCGGTCGGCGGTCAGCAACTCGGACATGGGCGCATCCTGAAAGACGACGGACGGTGGGTGGGGGAGCGGCCAGCGTACTCCTGGATATGCCGAAGCCCGAGCGGCGAACCGCCCGGGCTTCGACACGTTCCCTCAGCGGGTCGCTGGCATGGTGGCGAACTCGCCGGCTAGCTCCGACTCGACGATCGTCGTGGCGGACGGCCGGCGACCGGCCGACGCCCGCCGGGCGGACGGGACGGCGAGGGCCGCGAGCGCGGCGGCCAGGGCGATCGCGGTGAGGACGAGAAACCCCATCGTGAAGCCGGCCTCCCGGGGTAGGCCGTTGGCCTGCGGGTGCGCAGTGATCACGCCGCTGACCACGGCCGCGCCGATCGCGCCGCCGATGGTGCGGATGTTGGCGTTCATGCCGGTCGCCACGCCGGTCTGGCTGGCCGGCACGCTGCCGACGATCAGGTTGGCCATCGACGCGAAGGCCAGGCCGATGCCGAGGCCGACCACGCCGCCGGCGATGGCGACCTCCCAGCGGGTGTCGTGCGCGGTGGCGAGCATGGCGGCGGCGGCCACGTTGAGGGTGGCACCGGTGGTGAGCTGCGCCTTGGCGCTGAAGACGGCCTGGAGCCGCCCGGCGACGATGCCGGCGACGAACATCGCGACGAGCATCGGCAGCATGAGCAGACCGGCCTGACTGATGCTCGCCCCGAAGCCGTATCCGGCGGCAGTCGGGGTCTGCAGGAACTGGGGGAGGAACGCGTACACGGAGAACATCGATGCGCCGTAGAGCAGGGCGACCAGGTTGGTGGTCCAGACGCCGGGCAGGCGCATCATCCGCATGTCGATGAGCGGGTTGGGCGAGCGCACCTCGGTGACCAGCCAGCCGACCAGCAGCACCACGGCGAGCGCCAGCAGCCCGAGCACCCGGGCGGAGGTCCAGCCCCACGCCGCGCCCTGGCTGATCGGCAGCAGCAACGCGACGAGCCAGCCGGAGAGCAGCAGTGTGGCGCGCCAGTCGATGCGACCGGGGGTACGGACCGGCGACTCGGGCACGAACAGGTGCGCGGCCACGGCGGTCAGCCCGACCACGACCATGGGGATCCAGAACAGCCAGCGGTAGTCCAGCGTGCTGACGATCGGGCCGGCCAGCACGATGCCCAGGCCGCCGCCGACGGCGACGATCGCCGAGATGGCGGCCACGGCGGTGGAGACCCGCGCGGCCGGGAACTCGTCGCGGATGATGCCGAACGACAGCGGGAAGACCGCTCCGCCGATGCCCTGGACGACCCGGGCGAGGATGAGGACTCCGATGTTCGGCGCGATGGCGGCCAGCAGGCAGCCGAGGGCGAGGGCGGCGAGCGAGACGACGAGCATCCGCTCCTTGCCGATCATGTCGCCGACGCGTCCGAGGATCGGCGTGAAGATCGACGCGCTGAGCAGGTAGGCGGTCAGGACCCAGGTCACTGTGTTCTGGGAGGTGTGCAGGTCCTGCTGGATGGTCGGCAGCACCGGGGTGATCAGCGACTGGAGCATCGCGAAGAACCCGGCGCCGGCCGCGAGCACGGTGAAGGTGAGCCGACGCGAGCTGCGTCGGGAGGTCACTGCCACGAGAGAAAACTCCCTGAGTACGTACGGGAATGAGGCTTGCACCCGTCGTCTGGAACGGGGTGGTCTGTCGGGGTCCGGGCGATCGGGGTGGCCAGGCGGCGATCGGGCGGGTCCCGAGGTAAGGTAACCGGAGGCAGGCCTCCGGGATTCCGGAGGGGTGCCTCCACTAAGCTAGCGGAGGGTTCCCTCCGGATGCAACCAGGGTGAGGTGACGCACGTCATGACCGGTGCGGGGCAGGCGCCCGAGGTCTTCGCCCAGCGGCCCAAGCGGGCCGACGCGCGGCGTAACTACGACGCCCTGATCGCGGCGGCCCGCGAGGCGTTCGCCGAGCACGGCGCTGCCGCCTCCCTGGAGGACGTGGCTCGCCGGGCCGGAGTCGGCATCGGCACGCTCTACCGCAACTTCCCGAACCGCCGGCACCTGTTCGAGGCCGTGTACGTCGAGGAGGTCCGGGCTCTCTGCCACTCCGCCGAGGGGCTGGCCGAGCTGCCACCCTGGGACGCGTTCGTCGCCTGGCTGCACCGCTTCGTCGCGTACGTCGCCACCAAGCGGGCGCTCGCCGAGCAGTTGCTGCACGACTCCGAGATCTTCGCCAGCTGCCGCACGGAGATCTTCTCCGCCGGTGAGCCGCTGATGCGTCGCGCACAGGGCGCCGGTGTGGTCCGTGACGACATCGGCTTCGACGACGTGGTGCGGCTGATCAGTGGCCTCACCATGGCCCAGTTCCCGTCACCCGAACAGCGCGACCGGGTGCTCGGCGTCGCCCTGGACGGCCTGCGACCGCCGGCCGCTTCGCGCTGACGCCCCGTCCGGGTCAGCGGTCGACCAGCAGCAGCCACTCGTCGTCGAGCCGTTCGACCGTCGTGCCGGCGGGCCACGCGTGATCGCCGCCGGCCGCTGCCCGCGCCTGGTCGACCTGCGGCGGCTGGCTGAACTCGGCACCGTCGAACCTGCCCGCACCCTTGAACCGCGCCCGGCCGAAGTTCGCCGCGCCCTCGAAGCGGGTCTGCTCGAAGCACGCCTCGGTGGCGAACACGGTCCATCGGAAGAGCGCCATGTCCGCAAAGCGGACCGCGCGGAACCCGGCGTACCCGGCGAACTCGGTGCGCTCCATCGACAGGCCGCTGAGGAAGGTGGCTTTCCGGAACCTGGCCCCGTCATTGAAGTGGGTCGCGTCGAAACTGGTCGACTGGTCGAAGACCGCCCGGTGAAATGACGTCGGGCCGGCGAAGCGCGACCGCCGGCAGGACAGGCCGTCGGCGAACCCGGCTCGGTCGAAGCTGGCCTCACCCTCGAAGCGGGCGGCGTCCAGGAAGACCTCCGCCTCGGCGGTGAGATCGTCGAAGACCACGTCGCCGAAGGTGGCCGCGCCGAGCAGGAGTCGCCCCTGGGTCGTCGCGCCCGCGAAGGTGGTCGTGCCGGTGAACACCGCACCCGTGAAGTTCGCGTCGACGAGCGTGCAGCCGGCGGCGTCGAAGTCGACAAGCGTGGCGCCGGCCAGGTCGAGCCTCAGCTCCGGCCAGTGGGCCGCGCCGTCCGCGCGCAGGTGCCGGGTGAGCACGCGCTGCGCGCTGCGCCGGACCTCCGTCTCGCGCGGCTCGCCGTCGGGCGCCGGCATCCGCAGGTACGCGCAGAGCACCGCAGCGATGGTCGGGCGCTGCCCCGGATTGTCCTGACCGAGGCGCTCCAGAGCGTGCAGGCCGCCGAGGCGTACCGCCGCGCTGTCGTTGCCGAGCAGCTCCACCGCCCGGGTGTAGAGCTCGGTCAGCCGACGCTCCGCCGCGTCGTGCTCGGCGGCTCCGGACTGCCGGTCCTGGTGGCGCTGCGCGGCCTCGGCCACCGTCTCGGCGTGCGCCTGCACCCGGTCCCGGTGTACCTGGTCCCGTGCGGCGACGCCCTCCTGGTGCCGCTGCGCGCGTTCGGCGATCCACTGGCGGCGGGCGGCGAGCAGCAGCGCGAGCCCTCCGCCGGTGCCGGCGACGACCGTCAGTCCGGTGCGGATCGCGTCGATGCGCAGCGTGGCGCGGGTGTCGGGTTGGCTGGCGCGGTCGGCCTCGGTGAGCAGCAGGTCCAGCACCAGCCAGCCCAGCGCGACGGCGGCCAGTAGGCCGACCAGGACCAGCCACCACGGCATCACCCGCAGCTCGCGCTCGGTGGGTTCGTCGACAGCCACGACGACAGCATGCCAGTCACCGATGGTGTCCGATATGGAGCGCGGCGCTATGACCGTTTACGCCCCCGCCGGAACAACGGGTTACCGGCGCGTAACAAGTCATTGACGTTTCTGAATTGTTAAGGGCATGATCGTCGCACGGTCGACCGGACACCCCCACCCACCTGCCCGGTTCGCCGGGTGCCTCCCCCCGGAGGTGCAGCGATGCTGCTCCGAAAGACCGCCCTCGTCCTGGCCCTCGCCACCGCCGCGCTGCTCACGTCCGCCACCACGGCGACCGCCGCCCCGGCCGCTGTTGCCCCCACAACGCCATTCGCCGCCGCGGCGGCCAACCCCGTCATCGTGGTCGGCGGGCTCAGCGGCGTCGCCTTCGCGTACGAGCCGATCGCCGCCCGCCTACGCGCCGACGGCTACCGCACCTTCATCTACCAACTCCCCGGACTGGGCCTCGGTGACATCCCCACCTCGGCCCGCGCGTTCGCCACCTACGTCGAGCAGGTACGCGCCAACACCGGCGCGGCGACTGTCGACGTCGTCGCCCACTCCGAAGGGGGCCTGGTCAGCCGGTACTACCTCAAGCGGCTCGGCGGCACCGCCACCGTCGGCCGGTACGTCAGCCTGGGCACACCGCAGTACGGCACGTACGTCGCCAACATCGTGGCGTTCCTGGGCCTGGGCAGCTGCGCCGGCATCGTGGCCTGCCAACAGATGACCATCGGCTCGGCGTTCCTCGCCGACCTCAACGCCGGCGACGACACCCCGGGCGCGGTGCGCTACACCACCGTCCGCACACTGCAGGACGAGTTGGTCCGGCCGACCGGGAACGCCGCCGTCAACGACGGTGCGACGAACGTGCTGATCCAGGCGTACTGCCCGCTGCGGGTGGTGGGGCACCTCGGCCTGGTGCTCGACGGCACGGCGTACACCATCGTGCGCGGCGCTCTGGTCGACGGCCCGGTGCGACCCAACTGCCTCGCGCTCTGACCCGGTCCGGTGCGGCGGTCCCGGAGGGGTCGCCGCACCTGACCGCGAGGTGGGTCAGCTCGCCTTGGCGAGCGCCTCGAACTCGTCGTCGGTGAGCCGCACGTCGGCCGCGCCCACGTTCTCCTCCAGGTGCGCCACCGAGGACGTGCCGGGGATCGGCAACATCACCGGCGAGCGGCGCAGCAGCCAGGCCAGCGCGAGCTGCGCGGGCGACGCGCCGTGCGCGTTGGAGATGGCGTCCAGTGGGCCGCCCGGCCGGGCCAGCTCACCTGTCGCGATCGGGTACCACGGGATGAACGCGAGGTCGTTGCGCTCGCAGTACTCCAGCACGTCCTCGGCGCTGCGGTTGGCGAGGTTGTACAGGTTCTGCACTGACGCGATCGTGGTGATCGCCCGGGACTCCTCGATCTGCGCGACGCTCACCTCGGACAGCCCGATGTGCTGGATCTTGCCCTCCTCGCGCAGCAGGGCCAGCTCACCGAGCTGATCGGCGAGCGGCACCTTCGGGTCGATCCGGTGCAGCTGGTACAGCGGGATGCTGTCCAGGCCGAGGTGGCGCAGGCTCAGTTCGCACTGCTGGCGTAGGTACTCCGGGCGACCCACCGCACGCCAGTCGCCAGGACCGGACCGGGTGAACCCACCCTTGGTCGCGATGACCAGATCATCGGCGTACGGGTGCAGGGCCTCCCGGATCAGCAACTCCGACACGAACGGCCCGTACGAGTCGGCGGTGTCGATGAACGTCACGCCCAGCTCGATCGCACGGCGCAGCACGCGAACCGCCTCGGCCGGATCCTTCGGGTCACCCCAGACCCCCGGGCCGGTGATCTGCATGGCCCCGTAGCCGAGTCGGTTGACTGTGACGTCGCCGCCGATCCGGTACGTGCCGGACGCCTTCGCGGGCTGTTCACTGATGTTTGTCGCCATTGCCCGATCCCCAATCGTCTCGTCGTGGCGGGCGTGGACAGCGCGGGCGTAAAAGAGCCCACCCGCCACCGATGGATCATCCCCCGGAACCCCACCGCCATGCCGCCGGTCTGCCGAGTGTGGGCGCGGACACGCCATGGGCGCGTGAGCCGAGTTGCCGGGAAGCGCCCGGTACGACCGGGGTGTCCGTGCGACGCTGGCCGGAGCCGGTGCGTTCCGGCGCGACGGCGGAGGGAGCACCCATGGGAGTGCCGCAGGTCAACTTCGCGCTCGACACGTACGAGTGCATCGTGATCTATCCCGGCGTGGCCGGGCGGGCCCTGCCCCCCGAGACCGTGCAACGGTTGCAGGCCGAGCACGGCGAGCACATGCAGGCGTTGCAGCGCCGCGGCATCGTCCTGGTCGCCGGCTCAGTCGACGGGCCGGCGCGCGAGCCGGATCCGCCGATCGGCTTCGGACTGGCCCGCACCGGCAGCGTCGACGACGTCCGCAGCGTGCTGGAGGCCGACCCGGCGGTGCAGGCCGGGCTCTACCGGGTGGAGGTGCTGACCTTCCTCTGCCCGGCCGGATCCCTTGAGTTCCCGCTGGTCAAGGCCGGCAGCTGAGTCGCCAATCCATCGATGGCTGTCGTGATGACGACGGCGCCCGCCCGCACCCGGAGTGAGTCGCCGCCGGGAGCACCCCGACAGCGCACGCCAGCGGAGGCGTACGATTCCCGGCGCGCGGTCGCTGATGCCCGTCGCCACAACGTTCCCGGTGCGGTTCCGCCCGCCGGCCCGACGCGCGCCGCGCGTCGTTGGACACCTGTTCCGCTGCCTGCAAGGGGTCGGCCACGAGTCCGACCTGAAGGAGAGACTAGCCTGATGGGCGTGACACGCCGCGTAAAGATCGTCTGCACTCTGGGTCCCGCCACCTCGTCCCCGGAGCGCATCCGGGGTCTTGTCGAGGCCGGCATGAACGTGGCGAGGCTCAACTTCAGCCACGGCAGCCACGAAGACCACGAGGCGGTCTACCGACTGGTCCGGGAGGCGTCGCAGGCGGCAGGTAAGCCGGTGGCCGTCCTCGCCGACCTGCAGGGCCCCAAGATCCGGCTCGGTAAGTTCGCCGACGGCCCGCACGAGTGGCGTACCGGCGACTCGGTCGTGATCACCGGCGACGACATCATCGGCACCAAGGAGCGGGTCTCCTGCACCTACACCAAGCTGCCGCACGAGGTGAAGCCCGGTGACCGGCTGCTGATCGACGACGGTCGGGTCGCCGTCGAGGTCACCGACGTCACCGGCAACGACATCCGCTGCCTCGTCACCGAGGGCGGCCCGGTCTCCAACAACAAGGGCGTGTCGCTGCCCAACGTGGCGGTCAGCGTGCCCGCCATGTCGGACAAGGACGCCGAGGACCTGCGTTTCTCCCTGGGTCTCGGCGTCGACCTGGTCGCGCTGTCCTTCGTCCGCTCGGCCGAGGACATCAAGCTCGTCCACAACATCATGGCCGAGGAGGGCGTGTACCGGCCGGTGCTGGCCAAGGTCGAGAAGCCGGAGGCGGTGGAGCACCTGGAGGCCATCGTGCTGGCCTTCGACGGCGTCATGGTCGCCCGCGGTGACCTCGGCGTGGAGATGCCGCTGGACGAGGTCCCGCTGGTGCAGAAGCGCGCCGTGCAGCTGTGCCGGGAGAACGCCAAGCCGGTCATCGTGGCCACCCAGATGCTCGACTCCATGATCGAGAATTCCCGCCCCACCCGGGCGGAGGCGTCCGACGTCGCCAACGCGGTGCTCGACGGCGCGGACGCGGTCATGCTCTCCGGCGAGACCAGCGTCGGCAAGTACCCGGTGCTCACCGTCAGCACCATGGCCAAGATCGTGACGACCACCGAGGCGGGTTCGATCGGGGTGCCGCGGTTGCAGCACGACCCCCGTACCCACGGTGGCGCCCTCACCGTCGCCGCCTCGTCGATCGCCCGGGCCATCAACGCCAAGGCGCTCGTCGCCTTCTCGCAGACCGGCGACACCGTGCGACGGCTGTCCCGCCTGCACTGCGACCTGCCGCTGCTGGCCTTCACGCCGGTCCCCGAGGTGCGCGACCAGCTCGCCCTCACCTGGGGCGTGGAGACCTTCCTGATGCCGTTCGTGCAGCACACCGACGACATGTTCCGCCAGGTCGACCAGGCGCTGCTCGGCCTCGACCGGGCCAACCCCGGTGACTACGTGGTGATCGTGGCGGGTAGCCCGCCCGGCACCCCTGGCTCGACCAACACGCTGCGCGTACACCAGCTCGGCTCGCTCGTCGACGCCGCGTCGGCGCGGGCGCTGCAGTGAGCGACGGTCGGGTCGCGGTCGGCCAGGCGGCGGTAGACCAGCTGCTGGAAGTGCTCGACCTCGACCCGACCGGGGAGATGACCTTCCGGGGGATGAGCCCCCCGGTCGGCCCACAACGGGTGTACGGAGGCCAGGTCGCCGGCCAGGCCCTGGTCGCCGCCGGTCGCACCGTCGACCCGGAGCGCTTCGTGCACTCGCTCCACGGCTACTTCGTCCGCCCCGGCGACCCGGTCGAGCCGATCGCGTACGAGGTGGAGAACATCCGCGACGGCAGGTCCTTCTCGGTCCGCCGCTCGGTAGCCCTCCAGCACGGCAAGCCGATCTTCTTCATGTCGGCGTCGTTCCAGCGGGCCGAGGAGGGCCTGGACCACCAGGCCCCGGCCCCGCTGGACGTACCCCCGCCGCAGGACGTGCCGACGATGACCGATCGGCTCTCCCGCTACCCGGAGCGGCTGGGCATCTGGGGCCAGATCCCCCGGCCGATCGACGTGCGCTACGTGGGCGAGCCCGGCTGGGTCCGCCCCGGCGACCGACCCGCCGACCCGCACCAGCGCGTCTGGATGCGCATCGACGGCAAACTGCCCGACGACCCCCTGCTGCACGCCTGCGCGCTCACCTACGCCTCGGACCTCACCCTGCTGGACTCGGTGCTCTCCGTGCACGGCGAGGTGTGGGGGCCGGGCGGGTTGGTCGGCGCGAGCCTGGACCACGCGCTCTGGTTCCACCGGCCGTTCCGGGCCGACGAGTGGTTCCTCTACGACTGCCTGAGCCCGTCGGCGTCCGGTGCGCGAGGGCTGGCCACCGGCCGGATGTTCACCACGGACGGCCGGCAGATCGCCAGTGCCGTCCAGGAGGGTCTGCTGCGCCGCGTCGGCGCCTGATCCTGTAGCTCATCCCCGCCTGACGCTGTCGCCCGTCCCCGCCAGGCATTTGGCGGGGGCGAGGTGGGTCAGGCCTGGTGGATGGCCTCTCCGGCGATCTCGATCTGCACCGTCTTGCCGACCAGCACCCCGCCGCTCTCCAGGACGACATTCCAGAGCAGCCCGTAGTCCTCGCGGTTCATCTCGGCCGTCGCGCTGAAGCCGAAGATGTTCTGCCCGTACGGATCACGACGAGCGCCACCGAAATTCACCTCCAGGTCAACAGCCCGGGTGATCCCCTTCACGGTCAACTCACCGGTGAGAACGAATCGCCCGGGAATGCCGTCGGACTGCGGCGGAACAATGTGACTCCGGCCTCTTCCGCCCAGCCGATGGTTGCGCAGACGCGCCCACTGGAATATGGGGTCCTCGTTGCCCTGCCATTTGATGCCGGTGCTTCGATATTCGAGAGTGGGAAAGCGCTCCACGTCGAGGAAGTCGGCACTCTTCAGATGCGTGTCCCGGTCGACGCTCCCGGTGGTGATGCTGGCCGACATGATGGTGGCCGTCACCGAGGAGAGTAGCGGGTCCTCCGCCACGAAGATCTGCGCCGTGGCCTCGGCGAACTCGCCGCGCACCGGGCTCACCATCATGTGCCGGGACAGGAAACCGATCCGCTTGTGCGCCTGATCGAGAAGATAGGTGCCGGCGACCGGGATGGTCATGCCATCCCAGGTGCGTGTGGCGACATCGGTCATCGTGATGCCTTCCCCCCGAGCGCGCCCGGGTGTTTATCAATATGGTGCTGGCGGCCGTGTAAACGGCCAGACATTCGTACTCCCGCCCAGCATAGGGACGCTCCAGAAGACCATTTCGGCCACCACCGTGCGGTGGATCATGACGTACCTCACCGGCCCCTACCGGCGGCCGTCCACCGGACCCTGCCGGCCAGCCGGACCAGCGCCAGCGGCGCTCCCGCCCAGCGATGCGTGGCCGATCGGCCGAGGGTCGCCCGCCCGCCCGGTTGACCAGCGACTAACCTTGCCGACATGCGCCTCTCCGCACGGGTCGACTATGCCCTCCGCGCGGCCGCCGAGCTTGCCGCGACGGCCAGCGGCCCCGGGCGCGGCCGGCCGGTCACGGCCGACCAGATCGCCCGCGCCCAGGAGATCCCGCCGAAGTTCCTGGAGAGCATCCTTCTCCAGCTGCGCCGCGGCGGCATCGTGCACGCCCAGCGCGGCCCGGAGGGCGGCTACTGGCTGGCCCGCCCCGCCGAGGAGATCTCCCTCGCCGAGGTCATCCGGGTGATCGACGGGCCCCTCGCCCACGTACGCGGGCAACGCCCCGAGCAGCTCGGCTACCACGGCCCGGCGCACGCCCTCCAGGAGGTCTGGATCGCGCTGCGGGCAAGCGAGCGGGAGATCCTGGAACTGGTCAGCGTCGGCGATGTGGCCGCCGGCACCCTGCCCGCACGCGTCACCGAGCTGGCCGCCGACCCACGCGCCTGGATCTGAGCGCCGGCTCGCCGCCCGGCTTGACGTCACCCGGCGGGCCGGGGTCTGCGTGCCGGCTCGCTTTCCCGGCCTCGCGCCATCTGCCGCTGACCCGGCGCACCGCCCGGTCGCGTCCCATCCACCGATCGGGGGCTTGACCCCGGCTGCCCCATCCCGCATTGTCGACCAAGTCGATAGGAGATGCCGAAAAGTCAGGGGGCGCTCGTGCGCAAGCTGTTGGTCCTCGCTCTGGTCGGGCTCGTCGCGCAACTGATCGATGGTTCGCTCGGCATGGCGTACGGTTTGACCTCGTCCACCCTGCTGCTGGTCGCCGGGGTTGCCCCGGCCGCCGCCTCGGCCTCGGTGCACCTGGCCGAGATCGGCACCACGCTCGCCGCCGGCGTCGCGCACTGGCGGTTCGGCAACGTCGACTGGCGGGTGGTGACGCGCATCGCCCTACCCGGCGCTGTCGGCGCATTCGCCGGCGCCACAGTGCTCAGCTCGATCTCCACCGAGGCCGCCGCGCCGTGGATGGCCGGCATTCTCTTCACCCTCGGCGCGTACCTCCTGATCCGCTTCGCCCGACCACTGCGCACCGACCGGGTCGGCGGGCGGCTACGCGGTCGTTTCCTCGGCCCCCTGGGCCTGGTCGCCGGCTTCGTCGATGCCACCGGCGGCGGCGGATGGGGCCCGGTGGCCACCCCGGCGCTGCTGGTCTCCGGCCGCATGGAGCCCCGCAAGGTGATCGGCTCGGTCGACACCTCCGAGTTCGTCGTGGCCGGCGCGGCCAGCCTCGGCTTCCTGATCGGGTTGGGCACTGAGGGATTCCTGCTCCCCACCGTCGCCGCGCTGCTCATCGGCGGGCTCATTGCCGCCCCGCTGGCCGCCTGGCTGGTGCGAATCGTGCCCGCCCAACTGCTCGGCGCGGCAGTCGGCGGCGTCATCGTGCTGACCAACGCCCGCACCCTGATCCGCTCCGCCGAACTGGACGGTCCGACCCGACCCGCCCTGTACGCCCTGCTGGCCGTCGGCTGGCTGGCCGCCCTGGTGTTGGCCGTACGCGCCCTGCGCCGTACCCGCCGCGCCCGCGCCGAAGCCACGAGCGCTTCCCCCGCCGCCGCTGCCGGCGCGCCCGCCGAGGCCGCCGATGTTGCTTCCGCCGGCGAGGTCCCAGCCGATCTGGCGGCAACGGGTACGCCCGCCCGACGCTGAACCCCGTTTCACGCCGCCCCGCCAGCCCCGCCAGCCCCGCC